>NZ_JAJPRF010000013.1 GCF_021206925.1 Rhodoflexus caldus
GTCACTTTTAAGATGCGACGTGCAACGTGTGAAAAATACTTGCCATAGTTATATAAATTTGAAAGAATCACCAAGTAAAATTAGGTAATTCACTGATAATCACCAACCAAAAGGTCTATTGATATCCTTAATCTTTACAAGGATAAAAAAAAGGAATTTGCCCCATTATTTAAAATGGCGGAGGGCTATGACTTGAGTGACCCGTTCAACAAAGTACCCATGCAGTTGTACAATGATATGTGCAATTGGTTAGAGAATGAACTGGGACAATTTAACCTTATCCGTGTCGGGCGGCAAATCGGTGAAAGTGTTTATAACAGCCTGAAAGCCAACAATGTAACCAATGAAAAATCCACACCGTTGGACTACATGAAAGCCTTGGTATATGCCGCCTCTACCATGGTGCAAGACCCGCAGGGGCGCGGTTGGGAAATTGTTTCGCATGATAAAAGTAGCATCGTCATGCGTCGCACCCAAACCTTTAACAGTAAACTGCAATTAGGTCTGCTTGCAGGTTTGGTTTACAAGTGTAAAAATGTTTTTGGCGTTACAGTAGATTATCAGGAAAAAGAAGCCAATGGAGCGGAGTATGATACCTATATCATCCGTTGGACAAATATGAAGTAAATGAATTTTTATTTTACACCTATAAAACATGTATTTTTATAGATGTAAATACTAATATCAATCACTATGCCAAATTTATTAATTTTTTTTTAAAATGTTATATAAAATTTGCTTTATACAAGAGCCTCTTCTACATTTGTTATAGATAATTAAATCTATAACACCATGAAAAAACGAATTATTTATTTACTTGCATGTTGTCTTGCAGTAAATGCCTGCTCTCCATTGAAAGAGGTTGAAGAGTCCTCTGTGCCTATTTCAGACCAAAATGCCTCTGTATGTACATCTTGCACCGGATTGTTATTGCCCTCACAAACAAAAATTGCTAAAATGGGTGATAATACTGTACAAATAGATTTACCACAGGGTTATTTTTTTAAAGCATACACAAATGATAATACTCCTGTCTTGCTTAGCTCATCGGTTACTATTAAATGCGATTGCAGAGGCAATGGCAATGGCCACGGTTGTTCACCTGTTTACAGACAGTTTGCCAATGGCACTATCGAGTATGCATGTGCACAGGCCGGAAGTTGTGATATGGAGATTCATGAAAAAGTTGACCAGGCAGGCTCTATGATGTTGTCTGCTGTGGCAGATTATAACCGGCGAAACGGCTATATTAAGAACAGAAATTTATCCACCGGTCGGTTGGAGGTTGGAATAGGCTCGCCGTTGGATGAGCTGGAAAGAACAGAACAGGTAGCATTTATGGATTTGATAAATGAAACCTCTCTGAAACCGTCCCCCAATGAATCTTTAATGCCTGTTGTGCCGGTTTCGTCTTTTTCGCAGTTGATAAAATCAGCACCCGTAACGGAGGCAGATTTGAATGATCCTGAAGTGGTGAATGAATTGAACCAGATTTTTACAGGGCTGAAGAGAGCTGTTCATACACGCGGAATCCCTGATAGTCAGGAGAAAGCATTAGTGCCACTGATGATAAAAAATAAAATTGCCTACTGGCAAATTCCTGCCGCTTATGTGAGAGCAGATAATGTCTTTGGCTTTACTGATATCGGCACGAATGCAAACTTTTCTTGCAGTGGCTGCAATGGCAACTGCACGCTTCATGCAAAGAAAACGCTTGAATATGATATATACTATCGCAAGGGCAGCGGTTGCGATTGTACACTCCATGTAGAGCGATAGGTATTATTGTTAAACAGAAGCAGCGTGGTAAAATTTACCACGCTGCTTCTGTTTTTATTTACCGTACAGTTTCTTACCTGCTTCAAAGTACTTATCTCCCTCTTTCCAGAAAGGAATTTCCTTTGCATTGGCAATCAGGCGTGAGGCATAGACGTATGCAGAAAAGAATTTTTGCAGGTAGTCATAATCCAGATTGTCGGGCTGATCGCCGGGTTGGTGGTAGTATTTGTTGATAGCATCGTCAAATGCGGTAAATCCGAGGCTGAAAGTAGGGGCAGGGATGCCCATCGCTGCAAAGTTTACGTTGTCGGAACGGTCAAACAGGTTTTGCTCAGGGGCGGGGTCATCGGTAGCTTCCAGACCAAAAGCCTTGCAGGCCTGCTCAATCATCGGTGCGGCCGAGGTGCGCTTCAACCCGATGATAGTGGCTGCCTTTGTAGTATTGTAGCCTGCATTGTCGCTGTTGAAACAGTAAACCATTTGCTTGTGAGGAATCGGGCTGTTTTCTATAAACCACTCGCTGCCCAGCAAACCTTTTTCTTCGCCTGTAAACAGCACAAACAGCGCCGAGCGCTTGGTGGGGTGTTTGGCAATATTTTCAGCCACGGACAGAACCGTTACCGTACCTACTGCATTATCGCGCGCACCGTTATAAATGGAGTCGCCCGCTACATCAGGTCTGCCGACACCTACGTGGTCGTAGTGAGCAGAATACACCACATATTCATTTTTAAGTTTCGGGTCGGTGCCTTCCACATAGGCCACTACGTTCGGGCTGGAGGCGTAAACAATCTCCATGCCTGTAATGGATAATTTGGCAGTATAGGCGGCATCTGTTTTCATTTCGGCGGCTTCTTTCCAGTCGGGGTCATTCAGCCACAGGTGCGGGATGCTGCCCGGCGCGTCCTTACCTGTTCCTTTGTCTAATACCAGCTGGTCGCTGCCAAGATAATTGACCAAAAATCGCCAAGGAATCATTGGGTTGTTGTAAAGTTCAATCAGTGCTGCTGCACCTGCTTTGGCTGCGCGCTCATGCTTTTTGCGCCCGTCGGCAAACCATTGGCGCGCGTCGGTGCCTTCGCCGACACCCGCTTTTACAACTACGATTTTCCCTTTGACATCGGTTTTGGCAAATTCTTCTTCCTTGCCGTATTCCATAAATACCATTGCTCCGTCGGCAGACATGTTGCCGCCTTCAATGGCTACCATGTGTGTGTTTTGCTCAAAATTTTTACCGTTGAAGCTGAAAGTAATTTTGGCTTTTGATTTTTTCTGGGTTTTGAATTTAACCTGCTGGAAATAGCCTCCCAACGATGGCAGCGGCTTTGCGCCATAACATTGCAACTGTGTTGCCAGATAGCGGGCAGCAATGAGTTGCTCGGGTGAGGGCGTATTGCGTCCTTTTAACTCATCGGAAGCCAAAAAGCCGATGTGTGCTTCAATTTTTGCACGGCTGATGGTTTGGGTTGCCAGCGTTTGGTCGTTCTGAGCGTAGGCAGTAGTGCCTGCCAACAAAGCCCACGCAACCAACGCCATGCGATAATACTTTTTAGACATGATAATGAAGTTTTTAATACGCAGGCAATTTAAGGAAAAACGATGGTTGCCGATAAGGCCACAAAAAATAAGTGCCACACCAAAGGCGTGGCACTTGAATTTCTAAATTACTTAACAGCAAATATCAGAATCCGCTTACGTTCAGCCTGCCGCCTGTTACGCATCGGCCGCTCAGCGACGGTGTTGGAATAGCGCTGTTCATAATCGCATTTTTGATTTGCGCCGCAGTAGCGCTTGGGTTGATAGACTTGTACAGCGCAACGGCACCTGTTACGTGCGGAGTAGCCATTGAAGTACCGTTATAGCTGGCATAGCCTGAAACTACGCGGCCGCCTTGTCTTACAGGCACCGTTGACCATACGCCTGAACCCGGAGCACCGATATCAACAGAAGTAGCGCCAAATTGCGAGAAACTGGACAGCGCGCCTGTGCTGGTGATAGAAGCTACGGCAATAATGTTGCTGTTTGGATAGCTAGCAGGATAGCTTGGCGTAGCGTCATTATTAGTACCGTTGTTGCCTGCTGCTGCTACAAACAGAATACCTGCCTGATTCGCGCGCTCGATAGCGTCTTGCAGCGCCTGAGAAAAGCCGCCGCCGCCCCATGAGTTGTTGGTAGCCACAATGTTCAGCCCCTGACGGGTTTTCAAATCGGTGAAGTAATCAATGGCTTTAATGGCGTTTGCAGTAGTGCCGCCTGTTGAACCAAGAAATTTAGCACCCAGCAATTTTACGTTCCATACCACACCGGCAACGCCTCTGCCGTTGTTGCCAACCGCACCGATAGTACCTGCACAATGCGTTCCGTGGTCGTCGTTTACACCGTCAAAAACAGAGTTGTCGTTACCTGCAAAGTCCCAGCCGTAAACGTCGTCCACATATCCGTTACCATCATCATCTCGGCCGTTGCCTGCAATTTCGCCGGGGTTTACGCCCGTGTTAGCTGCCAAGTCCTCATGATTAAACATGTAGCCTTCATCAATTACACCTATATAAACAGTGTTTGAACCGCGTTTGCCGGCAGCCCATGCAATAGCAGCACCACAGCCAAATTGGTTAGCAGGTGAAGAGGTAGCACTGTACATACCCCACAAAGAACCGTTGGTAAAGTAGGTATCGTTAGAACTGTTGTGGCGATACACGTAGTTAGGCTCGATGTATTCTATTTCGCCGAAACCGCGAGCTTTTGCAAGCGCTTCTTGTGCCTGAATGGGCAAATTGACTAACATGATACCTGCACGGTCGCCTGCACGCTCCATCGCACGTGTCATCAGTTTTTCTTTCATTTTACCGCCCATTTTGTCGAGGATTTCATCCTTTTTGGCATCGCTGGTGCCGGCTTTGAATTTTACGATGTACTCGTTTACCACCACTTCGTAACCATCTTCGGTTCTGCCCACATTAAGAGCCTGCTCCGATGAATTGCTGTTTTCCGTAGGGTTGATGTCATTTGTTTGGCAAGCGGTGATTGCACCAATAAGAGCAAAAAAGTAAAGGGAATTGAGAAATAATTTTTTCATCTTACGTGAGTATGAAAAAGTTGATAAAATGAACTTATTGGGACGCAATTAATAGAATTTCAAGATTGCCTCAAAGTATATAAAAAATTTTTTTTGAGAATCGCACAATAAAGCACTTGGGCAGACGTTAAAAACAAAACGATACGTTTGGTCTGCAATAAATCTTCTTTTTTCAAAATAACCTTACGTTTTATAAAAAATTCGCTTTAAAACAAAATAACCATCTACTTGATAGCAGATGGTTATCTATAAGTGTTGCAACAAGTATTTTTTACATCTCCGCCAACAAATCAATCATCACCTGCATTTCCTGTGCGGTCAGGTCGGTGGAGCCGTTGTAGCCTATGCTTTTGAAGCGGATGCGACCTTGTTTGTCTATTACAAACTTAGTCGGGATGCCGCTTACCTTATAAGAGCCGATAACGCTGTTGTCTTCGTCCATGGGTACGTTGAAGTCATATTCCTTTTTGGCGATGAAGTCGCCTGCCTGCTTTTTCTTGTCTTCCACGCGCTCCCAACTGTTGATGAATAGGAACTGGACATCACTGCGGCCTTTGAAGCTGTCTTGCGCTTTTTTCATACCGGGAAAAGAGGCGATGCAAGGGCCACACCAGGTTGCCCAGAAGTCAATCACCACCACTTTGCCGCGCAATCCTTCCAGCGATACGGTTTCGCCGGCCAGGTTGGTCAGCGTGAAGCCCGGGGCAGGTTCGTCAATCATTTTAGCGGCAATCTCTGCAACCATGTTTTTCTTTGCCTCTGCCTCTATCCCTTTCAGATACTCCTCCCAGCCTGTTTCGCTGCCTTTGGTTCTGATGTAGGCAATTTTCAAAGATTCTTTGACAACTTCTCTGCTTTTGTTTTTGCGCACCATATCGGCAATGGTTTCCAAGGCTTTGGCGGGGTCGCCTGCTTTGGCTAAGGCTTGTGCATGGTTTTCGGAGAGCACACTGCCCATCATTCTTTCAACAGGAGCAAAAGATAAAGCGGCTTCCAGCAGCGGCAGAGCCTCGGCAGCTTTGCCCTGTTGCAAGAGTGCGCCGCCGGCAACGCCCTTGGCATACAAGCCCCACAGCATGGCATTACCGTCGGGTTTGCCGCCCGACGCTATGTTGCTGAGATTTGCCTGAAAAAGGTCTATTACGCTTTGCGTCAGCGACAGCGCCAAGTCGTATTGTGCGTTTTTGGGTTGCGACAATGCAGAAGCGGCATTGACATATACGGACAAGGTTTGCCCTTCCAACGGCAGCGAGCGTACAAACTGCACGCCTTCCTGCCATTGCGAATTGTTGAAGTATTCCTGCGCAATCATGGTTGCCATGTTGGAATACTTTTCATCCATGCCGATTTTATTGCGGTAATTGCTAAAGATGGCGCGTTTTTTATCTATTTCGGCAGCCTGACGGAACTCGGTAAACATATTTTCTCTAACGGTTTGTCCGGTAGGAAAGCGCTGCAACACCTCGGCATCCAATCGGTCGGCCTCTTCTTTTTTGCCCAACATACGGGCTATTTGTGCAGCCATCGTAACCTCGCGCTCGGTGTTAAAGTTTGCAGACTGCCGTATCAATGCCTCAAAGGTTGCCATGTGTTTTTCTGCCTCCTCTTTTTTGTTGCCTTTCAACAGATTGCTCATTACATGCAATACATAAGGGCTTTTGTTGGCAGGAAACTGCTGCATTTCGCGCTCAAACAGTTGATTGGCAAAGGCGTTGTTCCTTTCGCGAAGCAAGCCGACAGCGGTCGTTTCATAGAAAACGCCCATTGAGCCTTGTGCATGAGGCAAGAAAGCACCGTTTTTGTCCGTAAGAAGTGTATAATAACCCTTGCCGTCGTTGGTGTCGGCATTTTCGCCGGCTCTGATGTCCCAAAAAATGCCCACAGTATTAGCAGGGGGTGTAAATGTACCTTGCCAAATGCCGTTGTTTTCTGTCAATTTTACATTGATGCGCTCATTGGATTCGTCGGCAGTAATCGCATAAGCAACTATAAACAATTGCGAAGCCGATTTGAGCGGGCCGTTGGCGGCTGTGTAAGTAATGCTGACAGGTTCGCCCTGTTTGGGCTGTGCAGGCTGAATTTTCAGGCGTTCATACTGCGCCTGTGCCGCCGATATCAGCAGCAACAATGCCCACAGAGAAGAGAGTAGTTTTTTCATGTGATGTAAGTTTGTGTTTTGAATGAACCGAATATACTAAGGTACGGGTTTGTCAAGAATTTTGTTCATTCAAGCGTTTTTTTGATAAAGACAGGGCTTATGACCTACCTTTGCAGAGTTGATTTGCCTGAAAAATTCCATGAAAAAATTAATTCCCTTAGTTGCCTTGTGGCTGATGTTAGGAGGCTGTAACTTGCCCTCAGCCGTTGTTACACCGCCACCCAAGGGCATTACCCGCTTTCAATTGAACATCAGCTATGCGGAAATAGCCGAACGCACCGAAAAAAACGAACGCTGGGACGTGGGTGTAACCGAAGAACAAATGGCTCCCGATGCTTATTATATCGTTAGCATTGCCGGGCGGCAAGTCTATAAATCGGCCACTTCCGACAATAAATATATTACCCAATGGTTAGAAAAATCGGACGTGATAGACATGAAACCGGCCGAAAAAATCACCATCAGCTTCTATGACTATGACTACTCCATTGCCCGTACAGGCATGTTGAGCAATCAGGATGATTTCATCGGAGCAATTGAATTAAGCATTGATGAGCTGATTCAGGGTGCCAAGTCGGGGAAGGAATTCAGCGGCGGCCAAATAAAAAAATGCCGCATCAGTTTGCACAGCCTGTACCGATAAAGGATGTTTGGGAATTCGGATTTTATGCAGAATCACAAGTGATTTGCAAAAATAATAATTGTGTCATTCGCAGAATCTGTTGATAAACTACTGCAAGCAGTTATTTTAAAACCTCTTTTTGTAAATCAAAAAATAGGTTGCGCTCCTGTGGCTTGAATTTTTTAAAAGGAAATAAGACTTCTTTGGTTAAAAAAATATCTGATACTTTTTCCAATGGCAGAATATACAAGTCCTCCGGATTGTCTGCTGTACCGCCTACGCCAAGCGCCACAAACACCGGTATGCGCGTTTCCATGGCAAATTTTTTATACCCATTGAACTGATGGATTTTGCACCACTCAATGCCGTTTTTATAGTAACCGCTGCGGTATTTACACTCTACGGCAAATACTTTAACGGTATTGTTCAATTTAAATTGCAATTTTAGGTCGAGGTGGAATATATTTTTTGCATACACACCGGCGGTATATTTATCGCTCGACCACTCTAACAATGTGAAGTATTTTTTATCAAACTTGCGGACGATATACTTTTCAAAGTCATCGCCTTTTTGTTTTTCTCTGTCTATGATTTGGGTTTCGGCAGGAGTGCCCGCAAGTGCTGCCTGAATCTGCGCCGCATAGTCGTTATAATTCAAACCTAATTCGGCTGCTTTTTTCTGCAACATTTTTTGTTCGTCGGGGGACAACTGACCGTCGGCAGTGGCCAGCGCAATGAGGTTTTCAAATATTGATTCCTTGTTCAACTTAATTATGAAAACAATCCTTACCAAAAACAACCATAAAACAAGGCTGTATTTGCATAAAAAGCAAATGCGCCGTTAATGCCTTAGCTTTGCGCCGCAAACAAGGCATCCATGATTGTAGAATTTCCAAATCCTTCGCCGCGCCTGCTGGTGGTCGGCGATTTGATGATAGACCATTACCTCTGGGGAAGTTGCAACCGTATATCGCCCGAAGCTCCTGTGCAAGTGATTGATATTGAGCGCGAAAGTTGCATTTTAGGCGGTGCGGGAAATGTTGTAAACAACCTCCTTGCATTAGGCGCACAGGTAACTGTTGCCTCCGTTATCGGCAAAGATGCCAACGGAGAGCTGCTGCAAAACCTGTTGCAGCAAGCCGGTGCCGATGCCCGCTTTCTAATTACTTCGGAAACGCGCAAAACCAGCCGTAAAAGCCGCCTGATGGCTGCCCACCAACAGGTAGTTCGCTACGACAGCGAAACAAAAGCCGCCATTACATCGGAAGAAGAAGCCCAATTGCTTGCCTCATTACTGCCTGCATTGCAGCAGTTTGACGTGGTGCTGCTTTCCGACTACGGGAAGGGAGTTTTAACCGACAAGGTTTGTCAAGAAATTATTCAAAGTTGCCGTGCTCATAATATTAAAGTGCTGATTGACCCCAAAGGAACGGATTACAGCAAATACAAAGGCGCATACCTGATTACGCCCAACCGCAAAGAAGCAGCCGCAGCAACGGGGCTTTCGTTGCACAACAACGAACAACTGCTGCTTGCAGGTCGGCAACTCAAACAATCCTTAGCACTTGCCTATGCCATCATTACGCTTTCGGAAGCGGGGATGGCTTATTTTGATGAAGAAATGCACCTCATTCCCACACAGGCAAAAGATGTGTATGACGTTACGGGTGCAGGCGATACGGTACTCGCCGCCCTTGGTTTTGCGCTTGCCAACAACAAGCCACTGGCCGAAGCCTGTCATTTTGCCAACTATGCCGCTGCGGTGGTAGTTGCCAAAGTGGGCAGCGCCACGGCTACACTGGGCGAAATTGAGGCCTTTATTGCTTCCACGGGAAAATCGGAAGGCAGCGAAACATTCATCAAATCGTGGGAAGAAATCGGCAGGTTGGTGCAGCAACTGAAAAAGAGCGGTAAAAAAATCGTTTTTACCAATGGTTGTTTTGACATCCTGCATTTGGGGCATGTCAAATATTTGGAGAAAGCCCGCAGTTTTGGCGATGTGCTCATTGTGGGCGTAAATACCGACGAATCGGTACGCCGCCTGAAAGGCCCCGAAAGACCGGTTAATACAGAGTTTGACCGCGCCTATCTGCTGGCAGCACTCAGTGCGGTGGACTATGTGGTGCTGTTCGGTGAAGACACGCCCTACGACCTGATTCGCCTGATTCGCCCCGATGTGCTGGTCAAAGGCGGCGACTATACAGGCAAGGAAGTAGTTGGCAGCGATATTGCCGGAGAGGTGCGTCTGGTGGACTTTGTACAAGGCAAAAGCACCACCTCGGTTATTGAAAAAATGCGAAAACAGGGGTAAGTTCCGTATTTATGCCCTATGTTTGTAATATTTCGCAAGCAGAGAAACAGAGATTCGTTTCTATCAACCTAATTATATGCAGTAGGAAATTTTAGTTAAACAAACAGTAAAAAAATCAAAATGCAAGACAAACTCATTCGGATAGGCGTATTCTACGATGGCAACTATTTTTGGCAAGTAAGCAACTACTATGCATATTCACACGCAAGAAAAAAACGCCTCAGTATTCCCGGATTACATGAATTTATCCGTCATCAGGTAGCAGAAGAAGAAGGCAGCGACGTTCGCCTGTGCCAGATTGTGGATGCACACTATTTCAGAGGCCGACTGAATGCCTACGATGCCAGCCAGCGCGGCGATATGATTTTTTGGGACAGAGTATTTGACGATGTGCTGATGAACGAAGGGGTAAATACCCACTACATGCCGCTGAAAAACACCTACGACGGCCAACGACAACAGGAAAAAGGCATTGATGTATGGCTCGCTTTGGAAGCCTACGAAATGGCTGTTTACAAAAAGTTCAACGTGATTGTGCTTGTGGCCTCCGATGGCGACTATGTGCCGCTTATCCGCAAACTGAATACGCTGGGCACGCGAGTGATGGTATTGAGTTGGGACTTTGAATATACGACCGACACCGGACAGCGCCACGTTACTCGCACTTCGCAAGACCTGCTCGAGGAAGTAACGTATCCTATTGCGATGCACGAAATTATTGACAACCGTGTGCGCCGCAACGACCCGCTGATTAACAATCTGTTTGTCAATACGGAACTGAAAAAGCCTGTTTCAGGCAAGCCCGTTACCGCACCCGTAAACGTCAATGATGGCGAAATTTTGAGCCTTAAAAACGGCTACGGCTTTATTAAATATCCGCCCAACAACCTGTTTTTTCACTACTCTACCTTGATTGACACCGATTTTAACGACTTACAGGTTGGCGATAAAGTAGAGTTTACCATAGAGCGCGGCGCAGAAGGGCAGGAAATTGCCAAAAATGTGCGCATCATCGCGCCCGACGATAGTAATAATATCGGCAACACATTTGAATCGGACGACATCAACCACACCGACCACGACGAATAAAGTACATGGATTTTCAACAGTTGGTAGCACGCGAATTGCAATCGCATGTGGAAACAATCGCACAGGTGCAGGCTACCCTATCTGCCGACATACAAAAAGCTGCCGAGATGGTTACTCAAACCATCATCGGCGGCTGTAAAATATTGCTGTTTGGAAACGGCGGCAGTGCGGCCGATGCCCAACATATCGCCGCCGAGTTTACGGGGCGTTTCGTGAAAGAACGCCGCGGGCTGCCCGCCATTGCGCTGACCACCGATACCTCCGCACTCACCGCCATTGGCAACGACTACGGCTACGACCGAGTGTTTGAGCGGCAGGTGGAAGCCCTTGCCCGACCGGGTGATTTGCTCATTGGCATCACTACCAGTGGCAACAGCCCCAACGTGTTGCTGGCATTGGCCAAAGGGCGCGCGATGGGCTGCCAAACCCTTGCACTCACGGGCAAAGACGGCGGTAAAGCCTCCCAAACGGCCGACCTGAATATTGTTGTTCCCTCGCAGGTAACGGCGCGTATTCAGGAAATGCACATCTTGATAGGGCACATTCTGTGCGCTGCGGTAGATGAAATTGCTTGACTTTAAAGCATATTATTGGTTATATTGTCTGCCCATTCATATAACACATGCAAACAGGCAGAGCATTTCCCTTATTTTTTGATTTAGACAAAAAAATTACCGCAGCTTCTGCTTTTCGGGTTTCATTGGTTTTTTGGTTGATATACTCTTTTGTCTATCTCGTGCTGAAAGGTGAAAATGTTGATTACTTTGGCTTTGAGAATGGAAATATAGCAGCCTCCGTAGCACGCGGCGAAGGTTTTGCCGATGTGATGGCAACCGGTAAGCAACAACCAACCGCATGGATGCCCTTGCTTTATGTATATCTGCTGGCAGGCGTGTTTTACCTGACAGGGATTAAATCAACAGCGGCGTTGTGGATGCTCTCGCTCATCCGTTGTGTGGTGTTAGCTGGGGGGGGCTATCTCGCTTTCAAAATCGGCGAACGGTTCGGGCGCTTGCAGGCTGTGGTATGTACCCTTTCGTTTATCGGATATATGACGGGGTTTTCCTACATCATGGTCAGCAACATATTTACCGAAGAATGGCTCATGGCTGTACTGCTCCTGCTGTTGGTGCATCAGTTTATCTTGCTGTTTTTCAATGAGCATGTATCGGAAACTTATGCCGCAATAGTCGCCGCACTGTGTGCACTGAGCAGCCCTATTTTGCTGGCGGTTTGGTTAGGTTTATTTGTGATATATGTGGCAACAGGCACCTTGAATCATTTGCTTCCGCAAAATTGGCGCGCGATTTCCCATACCACCATCGCATGGAAGCCGACACTTGTTGCAATTGCCGCAATCGTTGTCATCTTCTTTGCATGGGGCATCAGAAACCACTATGCAATGGGTAAATTCATTCCTCTAAAGTCAAATATGTGGATGGAGGTATATCTGTCTAACGTTATGTCGCAGGACGGCCTACTGTGGAAAGATGTATTACACGGAAATCATCCGCTTACCAATCAGGCAGCTCGTGCAGCCTACATGGCGCAGGGGGAAGTAGATTTTCTGAAAGCAAAAGAAATGGCAGCCAAACAGTATCTGGCTGACCATCCGACAGACTACCTGCGAAAAGTTGCCCGACGGTTCATCAATGCTTTCGGCTATACCGACATGAACCAGCAGGCAACCGATTGGTCGGAAGTTTCTCTCAAACAGCATATTCGCAGCCTGATGGTTGCCTTTATCCCGTTGCTTGCATTGCTGATTAATTTATTTACTTACAGGCTGCAAAAACCGGCACTGACGGTTATGGCGCTGGTATATGTGGGTTGTATTATGCCCTATGTGCTGATTTCTCATTTTTCCCGCTATCAGTTCTTTGCTATGGGGTTGCAGGCCGTTTTTGTAGGATTAGCTTTCTGTATATTTGTTCATCGGATACAAACCGGCCGGTTTTTCCCGGCACTCATCTCACGTAAATCACTATGAAAAAAGCCCTTATTACAGGCATTACCGGCCAAGATGGCGCATATTTAGCCGACTTACTGCTTGCCAAAGGCTACGAAGTCCATGGCATTAAAAGGCGCAGCTCGTTGTTTAACACACAACGCATTGACCATATTTACCAAGACCCGCACGAAGCAGGCAGACGGTTCATTCTCCACTACGGCGACCTGACCGATTCTACTAACATTATCCGCGTGGTGCAAGAAGTGCAGCCCGATGAAATCTACAACCTCGGCGCAATGAGCCACGTAAAAGTGAGCTTTGATACACCCGAATACACGGCCAATGTGGATGCCCTCGGCACGTTGCGGATTCTGGAAGCGGTGCGCATTTTGGGACTGACTGAAAAAACCCGCATCTATCAGGCGTCTACTTCCGAACTGTACGGGTTGGTACAAGAAGTACCTCAAACCGAAAAAACGCCGTTTTATCCGCGCTCGCCTTATGGGGTGGCCAAAATCTACGGCTACTGGATTACGGTCAATTATCGCGAATCGTATAACATGTTTGCCTGCAACGGCATTTTGTTCAACCACGAAAGCCCGCTGCGCGGCGAAACGTTCGTAACACGCAAAATCACGCGCGGAGCAGCACGCATCGCGCTCGGTTTGCAAGACATCATCTACTTAGGCAACTTAGACGCTCAGCGCGACTGGGGACATGCCAAAGACTATGTGGAAGCCATGTGGCTCATGCTGCAACAGCCCAAACCCGACGACTACGTAATAGCCACAGGTATTACCACCCGCATCCGCGAGTTTGCAAGGCTCGTTTTTGCCGAGATGGGCATTGACATTGAATTTTCGGGCAGTGGCGTAAATGAGGTCGGAAAAGTAGCCGCCTGCCGCAATCCGGAGTTTCAGTTGCCCGCAGGCAAAACCGTTATTGCCGTTGACCCGCGCTATTTCCGCCCGACAGAAGTGGACTTGCTCATTGGCGATGCAAGTAAATTTAAAAGCCACACCGGCTGGGAGCCACGCCACAGCTTGGCAGACCTGATTAAGGACATGGTAGAAGCGGACTTGGCACTGTTCCGCAAAGACAAATATTTGCTCAAAGGAGGGCATCGGATTTTCCAGTTACATGAATAAATCGGATAAAATTTACGTTGCCGGCCATCGGGGTATGGTCGGTTCTGCCATTGTGCGCAGGTTGCAGGCAGAAGGATTCAACAACTTGGTGCTGCGCACTTCCGCGGAGTTAGATTTAACGCAACAACAGGCCGTAGCCGATTTTTTTGCTGCTGAAAAGCCCGACTATGTATTTATGGCAGCCGCCAAAGTAGGCGGCATTGTGGCCAACAATACCTACCGCGCTCAATTTATCTATGAAAACCTGATGATTCAGAACAATGTGATTCATCAGAGTTATTTGCATGGCGTTAAAAAACTGCTGTTTTTGGGCTCTTCCTGCATCTATCCTAAGTTGGCACCGCAACCGCTCAAAGAGGAATATCTGCTCACCGGTTTGTTGGAGCCTACCAACGAACCCTACGCCATTGCAAAAATTGCGGGTATTAAAATGTGCGATGCCTACCGCGCACAATACGGCTGCCGTTTTATTTCGGCAATGCCTACCAACCTCTACGGCCCTAACGACAACTACCACCCGCAAAATTCGCACGTACTGCCCGCGCTTTTGCGCAAAATTCACACCGCCAAAACCGAAGGGTTGCCCGAAGTGGAAATATGGGGCACAGGCACACCACGCCGCGAACTGATGCACGTGGACGACTTGGCCGATGCCTGCCTGTTCCTTATGAAAAATTACGATGAGGAGGGATTCGTTAATGTGGGTACAGGAGAAGACATTACCATCAGCGAACTTGCCCAACTGATTTGTCGCATTGCCGGCTATGAAGGCCACCTGCGCTACAATACCGCCCAACCCGACGGAACACCGCGCAAATTGATGGATGTCAGCAAGTTGCACAGTCTGGGGTGGCGGCATAGCATCTCACTGACCGACGGCATCCGCAGCGTTTATCAGGCACAGGAGTGGATGCAGTTGGCATAGGCAAGCGCCTGCTGCTGACTTTTGCAAGAGTGAATCAGGCAAGCAAAATCAACACTGTGATTTTGCTTGTTTTTTTGAGATATATCGACAAAAAGGTTATCAAAATCACAAACAAACCTGATGGGGCTTAGAAGTCCGTCGGGTTTTGTTATCAATCTAAGAATCCCCCTCATCCAAAACCCTGCTGATTTCGGTTAATATACTGTTCATTTCTTTGGCATTGCTGTCTATCAAATGAATCAGGTAGCGCAGCTCGGCAGGGTCTTGGGGGATTTCCATTCGCAGAATTTCCATCACACCCATAATGCGCACTAATGGCGCACGCACTTCATGAGCATTCTTAGAGGCATAGTGAATCAGGCGCAGGCGGCGTTCATGTGCTTCGTTGCTTTTGCGTTGAACTTCCTCTTCTAACTGCTCGTTGAGTAAGGTGATTTCTTCATTGGCACTTTGCAATTCTTCGTTGCTGGTACTCAACTCTTTGTTGGCTTTTTCAACTTCATATTGAAAGTTTGTATATTCTTTTTTGATGGCATAGGCCAGATAGAGCGACACGCCTATGTGGATAATGGTATCCATTACGATATTATCGTTGTAATAATCGGTAATGACAGGGCCAAAAGCCTGATAGAGCAGCAAACCGATTAGGGAAACCATAAAAATGGCAGCCAATATGCGTCGTTCCCAACCTGCACCCGCAAACATGATAACAAACCCGATATTGATAAAATCCAATGCCAGCGTGCTACTGAAGCCGTTGATGTAGAAAAAAATAGCTACATGCATAGCATGAATAATCAACAGAATCGGGAAATATATTTTTGAAAAAAGATTGTGAGCACGAATCAGATAAATGCCGGATACGCTCAATAGTATCAGTGCGATGCTGCCCCAAGTAAGCAGAGAGTAATCGGAAACCGCAATGTCCCGGCCTACATACACAGCGTTGCCCACTATCAGACCTATTAAAAGCGCCTGCGTAATGTTGCTTTCTAATTTTAACTGTTGCTGTTCCAAAAGACAATTTGGTTTATGGGAAAATTCGTATCCGGTCTTATTTAAAACAAATTAAACCAAAAACCTTTGAATAGCAAACAACTATACCTTACATGAGCGAAATAATCGGTTAAACTGTCCGATGGTGGACAAACAATGGGCGACAATGGTACAGTTTGATTTTCCGATAGCTTGGTTTTTGCTTATAAGTGTTTGATTATCAGAATGTTATTGGCTTTGGCATCGGAATGGTAATTCTTATGGCATCACACGGTAGTTGATACCGAATTTAAAATTGCAAAAGCCATGAAAAATATATTATCAGTTTTCGCCATTGTATTCGCATTGTTGAGCATGTCTGCATCGGCCAATGACAAAAAGCCTGCTGCTTCGGCAAACAATCCACAACCTGAAAAAAAGACAACCATATCAGCTTTACAGGCCATGCAGGATGAGTTTTTGGCTGAGGTGCAGTCGTATGTACGCGAAACGTTTGAAGTCCCTGCCCGCGAGGTAAGCAAACTTGGCAAGCCGCAAAACGAAGTGCGCGTGTACGATATGGCGGGGAATCTTGTATATTGCTGTAAAACAGGTGAATATGCCGACCTGCCAAGTGGGGCAGAGTTGCTGACCGTACACGGCAATATTGCCTACTATATGCTAACGAAGTAATACCTGACGGCTAAAGCCTGCCAATTGCTTACATAACATCAAGGGGGCGTCTTTGCATTGTTCCGATGCGAAGATGCCCCCTTGATTTGCTGAAAAACCGACATTTAAACCTGTCAGGTTTGTGTGCATATACACAAACCCGAAAGATTTGACAATATCTTGGGTTTAATATTTTGATTTTCAGTAGTTTACATCTGCTTCAAAATCGCTTAGTAAGCCACACCCGAATCGCAGCCTAACTTGGCAATGAGCCATTTTCCGTTTTCTTTGACCATTTCGTAGGTAAAATCGGTGCTGTAATTACCGTCGGAGAGGGTGAGTTTGGCCTGTGCACGGTTGCCGTCAATAACCGATGTTACTTTGCCTGTATTGTAGGGTGCAACGTAGTCCTGTGCACACAGCCAGCGGTCAGCCCCCAAGCCCGAGGGGACTTCGTCTTTGGGTTCGTTTTGCCAAAGTTTGGCGCAGGCGCGATAGAAACGGGTTTCGTTGGCAATCAACTCGTCGCTGATGCAACCCGATGCTTTGAATTGTGCCAAATAAGCGCTTAACCTCTCTTCGTTGAGTGCCAGATGTTCGCCCGAATCATCGGTGAAGTTGATTTTGTACAAGATGGTATCGTTGGCTGCATACCAAGTGTAAAAATCGTGGATGGTTTTTTCAGTGGCTGCACTGTCGGGCAAGGCTTGCGCCGTAGCTTCTTCGGCAGGTTTGTCAGGCGATTGCCCGCAGGCAAACAGTAGCCCTACTGCTAAAAAAGCAATAAAAAAGATGTTTTTCATGGTATTTTTCAGTGAATTTTGGCGATTATGGTTTGGCACCGACCTGTAAAACTACATTGAGCGGTCAAAAATATTGTACTTCAACATGCAGTAGAAGGCTCGCACACCGTCTTTCCAGCCGATTTTCTTGCCCTCTTCATAGGTTCTGCCATAATAGGAGATACCCACTTCGTAGATGCGTATTTTAGGTACTCGAGCAATTTTGGCGGTTACTTCCGGCTCGAACCCGAAGCGTTTTTCTTTGAGTTTGATTTTCTGAATAATATCGGTGCGAAACATCTTATAGCACGTTTCCATATCGGTCAGGTTCAAATTGGTGAACATATTGGAAACGAACGTAAGAATCTGATTGCCAATAGAGTGCAGGAAAAACAGCACGCGGTGCGGGCTGCCTCCCATAAACCGTGAACCATAAACCACATCGGCAAAGCCGTCCAAAATAGGTTGCAGCAGCAGGTTGTATTCCTTGGGGTCATATTCCAAGTCGGCATCCTGAATCACGAGGTACTCGCCCGTTGCCTTGCTGATACCCGTGTGGAGGGCTGCGCCTTTCCCTTTATTTACTTCGTGCTTGTAGTACTGGATGTCCATATCGGGGTTGGCGGCCATGTAGCGTTTGATAGCGCCTTCTGTGTCATCTTTTGAGCAATCGTTGATAATGATTATCTCTTTGGCAATATTATTGGTGAGCCGAACTTGTTTTATTTTGTCCAGAATCAGATGAATAGTCCGTTCTTCGTTGTAGGCAGGGATGATAATTGAAAGTTTGTTGATATCCATTTGATTAAAATAATGCAGCTTAGTCAGATTGGCGGCAAATTACAAAAAAACAATTGTACGGCTGTTCTTCACCGAAATTTACGTACAACAGCGCTTATTTAGGCCGCAGCATGTATTTTTGCGGCATACAAACACTTAAAAACCGCTTTTCAATATGGAAACAATGGAATTGGCTGCCTATATCTTTTTCATCTCGCTGTTTGCTGTTTCTATTGCCGTTGGAATCTGGCTGGAAAAAGGCAAATACAGAGGCAAAGTTTAAGATATTTATTTTCCGAAAAAGCTAAGCCATCCCATTTGCGCGGGGTGGCTTTTTGGTTGCTGATTGTTATCGGCCGAAACAACCGCCGCTTTATTGCGTTATCTTTGTGTAAAAACATTTAGGATGTTTTGAGAGAAAAAATTGCCATAAAAAAACCGCTTGTGTGGTTACTGCTGGGCTTGTGGACGCTCATCATGCTCAACAGCGTGATGTATCGCCACTCGCACCGCCTGCCCAATGGCAAAATTGTTTCTCATGCCCACCCCTATAAAAAAAGTTCGGACGGTTCGCCCGCAAAACCCCACGAGCACACAGACGAAGAGTTGGCTCTGCTCCAACTTATTGATGGTCAGTTATTTACTACGCCCGCGACCCTTTCTGTCGCAATTGTTGTGCCTTCGGTAAATGAGGCTGCTCATAACTTTGCGTATGCCTGCCTTGCCCTTTCTTCTTGCCAGCTGCACCACGCAGGACGCGCCCCACCGCAAGTTTAACATCCCTTCGCATATGTAATGCGGCACACCTTTTAGGGAAAGTTGTGTGCCGGATGCTCGGTAAATCATCGCGCGCCTGCAAAGGCTCTGATGCATTTTCTTACCTTCCAACTTACCTGTCATATCAACCTGACAACTGCTCTGCATTGTTGTTTCCATTTGTTTTGCCTTTCGCATATGAAAAAATATATAACCATTTTTGCTCTTATTATTTGCTTCAATTTCATTAATGCCGCCTTTTCTCAAAATCAGTTTACACTGAAAGGTAGAATTACAGAAGCAGGTGGCGACCCCATCCCCGGCGCAACCATTCAATTGGCGGCACAGGGCACAGCCTCCGGTACTGTCAGCGACCAAGAAGGCAACTTCTCCATCAAAGTCAATAAAGAAGGAACACATACCGTTATCATCCGCGCCGTAGGCTATCAATCATTGACCAAAGATTTGACCACGGGCGAAACGGCTGAGATACAACTTGCTGCCGATGTGTTGCATTTAGAAGGTGTGGTGGTAACAGGCACACGCAATGAGCGCGACCGCAGCACGGCACCGGTGGTCGTAAACATCAGCGACCAGCGCGTTTTCAATGCGGCACAGGCTGTGAGCCTTTCGGAAGGTTTGCGTTTCCAGCCCGGGCTGCGCGTTGAAAACAACTGTCAGAATTGCGGTTTTACGCAGTTGAGAATGAACGGGTTAAGTGGCCCATACACGCAAATTCTGGTAGATAGTCGCCCGATTTTCAGTGCCCTGAATGGTGTTTACGGGTTGGAGCAAATCCCCGTAGCAATGGTAGAACGCATAGAGGTAGTACGCGGCGGAGGCTCTGCCCTCTACGGTGCCAATGCAATTGCAGGTACTGTAAACATCATTACCCGCGAACCAGTAGAAGATTATTTTGAGGCAGGTATCAATTCCGGCTTAATCAACGGTAAAGTTTTTGAACATACTCTCAATGCCAATGGCGCAAGTATCAGCAAAGACGGCAACAGGGGCATCAGTTTGTTTGGTTCGGCACGTACCCGCAATCCGCTGGATATTAACAATGACGGGTTTTCGGAATTGACCCTTCAACGCAACATTGCAATGGGCAGCAAAGCCTTTTGGAAAACCCAAAACAGAGGCAAATACACCGCCGAGATGCACTTCATCCGCGAGCGGCGGCGCGGCGGCAACTTGTTTGACCGTGCCCCACACGAAACCGACATCGCCGAGCAAATTGTTCAGCAAGTTTACGGCGGTCAGATAGCCTATGAAGGCTACTCGGCGAATTATCGCACTCGTTATGCCGTTTATGCATCGGGGCAGCAGACTTTCCGCGACAGTTACTATGGCGGCGGCGGCAACTCGCCCGACCCCGAAGAACGCGCACAAGCATTGTTGTACTACGGCAACACAGCCGACCTGATGATGGTAGGAGGTGTGCAACTCACACACAGCATGGGAAAAACCGACAAAGGTGTAACTCTCACCGCAGGTATAGAATCGCAACACAACAATGTGGATGACCGAATGCCGGGCTACAATCGCCGCATTGAACAGCGGGTAAACGGTATGGCAAGCTATGCGCAATTGGAGTGGAAACCATTGGAACGGCTCACCCTGTTAGCAGGCGGACGTTTTGATATGATGGATTTAAAAGGCACTTATGATTTTGGCGTAGGAGAAACCGCCAAAAACAATCGCACATTTGCCGTATTCAATCCGCGCACAAGTCTGTTGTGGCAAACCGGTAAGTTTTCGCGCATCCGCGCAGGGTATGCCCGCGGTTTTCGTCCGCCACAGGCTTTTGACGAAGACCTGCACATTAAAACACTGAGTGGAACGGCACAATTTATCCGCATCAGCAAGGAGTTGCGCAGCGAAACTTCCGACAGCTTTACTGCCTCTTTTGACTTGACTCGCAACAATCCCGTCCGTCCGTTCTCATTATTGATAGAAACGTTCTACACCCGTTTAAACAATCCGTTTGTGCTGGAATTTTCCGGTGAAACAACCGCAGGAGGAGCCGCTTTTGTATCGGAAAAACGCAACGGTACGGGTGCTTATACAACGGGTGTCAATCTGGAAACCATGTATGCCATTGGCAGCCGCTGGCAGTTTCAAGCAGGCGCAACCCTGCAACAGGCGCGCTACATAGAACCCGAAGCTGTGCTTGCCAACCCCACAACCGGCGCGGAGATACTGACTGACCGATTGTTGCGCACACCTGATGTGTATGGTTATGCGCTGGTTACTGCCAAAGTTCTCAAAACGCATCAATTGAGCTTGACCGGGGTCTTCACAGGCCCTATGACCGTGCCGAACGAACGCTCACGCACACTTGTACGCACGCAAGGCTTTGCCGAATTGAATCTGAAATGGGCGAAACAAGTTAAAGTAGCACGCCACAGCAATATGGAGTTAAGTGCAGGCGTGCAAAATATCCTGAACAGTTTTCAGCAGGACTTAGAGGTTGGTGCAAACCGCGATGCCGGTTATATCTATGGCCCCATCAGACCGCGTACCATATTTGCCGCCCTGAAATTTCATTACTAAGGTCTATGATTGTTAAAATGCCTATTTGGCTTAATTCGGTGTAAAAAGTGAAATAAGCCAAATAAACTTACACCATTATTGCAGGAAATTTTTTAAAAAAAGTTGCTTAATATTTTGCAAATGAATTTTCCGATGCTAATTTTGAGTGTAAATCGCTTGAAAAATTACGCAAGTAATTAATGAGCAATTTTTTAAGGCAAATCCATGATATGTGAGGTAGCGTATTTGCCTTACCTTTGACTGTGAGCTGTTTCAAACTTGCTTTAATACCATAGGGTTATCTTGTTAGTGGGTATGTCTTCTGGGCATGCCTACTTTTTTTTGTGCCAAGTTGTCTCTAAGGGGTACTGCCGGTTTAATGCAATCGCGCAGGGCTTTTGTGTTTAAGACTCGGCGTACACCGCGGTTGTCTTGTTTGCTGCAAAGGCTTTTGTAAATTCCTAAAAATCAAATATTTAAGCCTGACAACTCTTAGAGAATCGTCAGGCTTGTAAAGCATTGAACAAAGCCAATCGGCAAATGACGTGGTTTTTTGCTGAATTTTTACATACGAATTCCGAAAGGCTGTTTTGCCAACTTTAAAACAAGATGTGATAGCTCAAAACGGCTTCTTTTCCGGCAGGGGCTGCCCAGATGAGTTCGCTTTGCCCGCCAATGGTGCGTATTTTGAGCTGTGCGGCCTGCTCTGCCGAAAGGCGCAGATAGTGCGTGCCGTTAATCAGGAACAATCCTTCGTCTGCTTTGGTAACAGTGCCTTTGGCAAGGCGCAGGTAAGTATTGGCAGGCGCACCGTTGATGCTGATGTTGCGCAAGAGGGTTTTGCCGCCGTCTGCCATTGCCACGCGGTCGGTAAGAGTGGTGCTGCCCATCAGGTAGCGGAAAGTCGGCACGCCCTGCGTGTCAAGTTCCATACCTTTGTAGGTAATGCCTACGGAGTCGGGAAATGCGGTTTGTTCTGTTGCCAGCACTGCTGCTATCGGGGCAGCCTGCAAATCAACCACGCTGCCCAGCGGAGGAACATTGCCGCCGCCGCGCTCGTGCCAAATGGGAGCAGCATCTACAAACTCGCCGCGCCATGCGTACAGCAACTTGCCCTGACTTAAATCCATGGCATAGTTGATTTGTTCGGGAAAACCAACCGAAATGGCATGAGAATATTGTCTGCCGCTATGTTGTACAAAAGCTCGCAGGAGATAGGGCTTTCCATCTTCGGGTTTTACGTGCATGATAGGGTCGGGAGAAAGCGGCGGCACACTGCCCGAGGCGTGCAAGGCATGACGCTCGATGTTTGGCCCTTCGGCATAAACTCCCAGTAACGGATACTGCCATTCAATCCACTTGGCATATGCCACCTGAATCGGATATTTACCGGGTTTAAGGTCTATTTTGCCCAATTTGACACTGCCGCGCCAATTTTCGCCGGTTTTCTCTACTAACTTTTGCCCATTGACCGTAATGCTGCCTGCTCCGTTACATTCTAACCCGAAGAAATAAGTACCGGGTTCAGCTACGGTAACGGTACCGTTAAAAAGCAGTGCGCCGGGTTCGTTGTTGTCGCTTACCTGCCACGTAATGCCCTCAGGAGCAGGCAAATTGCCCTCAGGTTGCAGGGTTTTCCAATCGGGCAGGGCTTTGTCAAAAGTGCCGTTGTAGCGCACCGCCGTTACGTTGTCCACTTTCAGGCCGGGCTTGCTGTACAAACGATAGCGGATGTTGCGGAATGCCACCGGCCCGTGGTCGCCTTGGATGCGCAGCGGCCCTGTCGGGGCTTCTTTCTCAAAAGCAGAACCGCGTGTAGGCCCTGTAATTTCCACATTTTCATGCACCAGAACGCCATTGTGGAATACTTTGACAAACTTTGCATTGGCTGTTTTTTCACCTTTCTCGTTGAAGCGCGGCGCACGGAAAATAACATGGTATTTTTGCCATAAACCCGGGGCACGGGTTACGTTTACTCGGGGCGGGCGGCCTTCGTAGCCTTCCTGCCCTTTGGGTTTGCTGCTGTCCCAGCGTTCGTAGATGGCGGCGCAATCGTGCTTACCCGGTTTGAGGCTGCCGCTGAGCGTGCGTGTATGGCTATCCAGAATCTGCAACTCATAGCGCCCCATAAAATAAATCCCCGAATTGGTTTCGCGGGCGTTCATAAATTCCAGCTCAATTTCCATGTCGCCATGTTCCATGAGCGTAAAAAGGTCGTCTTTTTTATGTTCATCGGGCAGATTGACCAATATGCCTGTGCCGTTGCCTGCCTGCAAGTCTAATTTTTTGTCCGGATGTGCGCTTACGCTACCTGCAATGCGCCAGTTGCCGGCCTGCGACTTAAATGCCTTCATATCGGCCAGCGACAGGGTAGAGAAGGGATAGCCCTGCTCATTTTGCGCCCGAACGCCCCATGCAGCCAACATTACAACGGCTACAAGCCCGTTTTTCCATTTCATATGATAGAATAAGTTAAGTATGCGATGATTTATCGCCCATAAAATTGAAGAAAGTGGGGGGATTTATCAAATCAATGTTTTTGCAGCGGCTTGTTTTAACTACAAGGTACGAAAGGCACAGGGTTAGGGGGGTAGCCGCTACAAAATAAAAAAGTGTCATTTTGACATCTTTTTTATTTTGAAAAAAGCCAAAAAGTGTCAATTTGGCAGTAAAAAACCGATAGAAATGGGCTGGTACAGGGCTTGCAATGCTGTTAAGCGTAAACGTTAAAAATGATTCAAACAACTAAACATCATAAAGCTATGACACTGATTCAATATCCTTCTCGCTTAGGCAACAGTTTATTCCCTGTGTTCAACCAATTGTTGAGCGATTTTTGGAATAATGACGATTTATTGAGCCGTACTACACAGTTTGTACCGGCGGCAAACATCAAGGAAAATGCCGACGAGTTTATTGTAGAGTTGGCTGTGCCCGGCTTGAAGAAAGAAGATTTCAATATTCAGGTAGAGGACAACGTGCTGCGCATTTCCGCTACTAAACAAAACGAAAGTACCGATGAAACAACAACCGTACACCGTCGTGAGTTTAGTTTCCATTCATTTGAGCGCACTTTCCGCTTGCCTAAGTCTGCCGATGGCGACAAAATCGCAGCTACTTATACCGATGGTGTGTTGCACCTCAATATTCCGAAGCGCGAAGAGGCTAAACCCAAAGCGCCAAGAACTATCCAAATCGCTTAGTAACAGAAGATTTCATAGTGTATGCTATTCATATAGCCAATAGGGAAAATGCCCGCCTTTTTGAGGCGGGTTTTTTTATTTTGATACCTGAATTGCAGCAATTGCTGTGATTTTAGAAGTTTTTTTGCGGAAAAATTTCTTGTGAATGGAATTACGGCAATACTTTTCCCTTTCCCGCATTTCTCTTGCAGCCGTTGGATGGCTATATGCGCTGCTGGCTGTTTTTGCGGCAGTACAAGCCATACTGCTCGGCGAAAATCCGGTTGAAAACGGCATTTATACGCATTACAACAACTATGTCATTTTCAAATATTCCTTTTTTCATTTGCTGGAAGGCAAAGATTTGTACGTATTCCATCCCAACGACCATTTTGACCTCTACAAATACAGCCCGACTTTCGCGCTGCTGTTCGGTGTTTTTGCGCCCTTCCCCGATGTGATAGGGCTTTCGCTGTGGAATCTGGCCAATGCAATGGCGATTTATTGGGGGATTCGTCGCGCCGATTTCCTTTCGGAAGGCGCACAAAAAAGCGTATTGCTGTTTGCGGTCATTGAAATGCTTACTTCGCTGCAAAACTCGCAAAGCAATGCACTCATTGCAGGCTTGTTTATTTGGGCATTTATCTGGTTGGAAAAGCGGCAGTATGCATGGGCTACGCTTGCCATCCTACTGACGGGTTTTATCAAAATTTTTGGTGTAGCATTGTTTGCCATTTGCATATTCTATCCACAGAAATGGAAAATTATTTTGTACAGTCTTTTCTGGGGGATTGTGCTGCTGCTGTTGCCATTGCCTTTTACGGGTTGGGAATATTTGCTGAGCCTTTACAAAAGTTGGTGGGAGTTGCTCAAAAACGACCACAGCATTTCTTACGGATTGTCGGTAATGGGTTGGCTGGCAAGCTGGTTTCATTGGGAGCCGCCTAAAAACACAGTGGTGCTGGCAGGTTTGGCGATATTGTTACTGCCGCTGCTGCGTATCCGTGCCTACAAAGAGTTGCCGTTCAGGCTGGCGTTTTTTGCTTCGCTGCTTTGCTGGGTTGTTATTTTCAACCATAAGGCCGAGTCGCCGACATTCATTATCCCCGTTGCGGGACTTGCCATGTGGTATTTCAGGCAGGAAAAAGCACCGCTTGTAATTACGGCACTGATGGTTGCCGTCTTTGTGCTTACGTCGTTGTCTCCCACCGACCTGTTCCCGCGCAGCCTACGCGATGAGGTCGTCATCCCGTATGTGCTGAAAGCCGCACCCTGTATTTTCCTCTGGATAGCCCTGCAATGGGAAATGAGATTCCGTATTTCGGATTTCCGATTTCGGATTGGGGATAGCTGATGTAGATTTGCAATTCTAAACCATCCGTTTTTCGCAAGTTAATTTATCTGTCAGTCCCAATCATGCAAACCTATCCCATTCTGCAACTGCAACCCAAAAAAGAACGCGCCGTACTGTTGCGCCATCCGTGGATTTTTTCGGGTGCGGTAAAAAAACTCCCCAAAGCTGCCAACGGCGACATTGTGGAAGTGCGCACTGCCGAAGGGCAAACGCTTGCATGGGGTTTCTTTTCGCCTGAAAGTCAGATTGTTTGCCGATTGTTTGCTTTTGCGGCAGGCATGAATGCCACGGGTAAATGGGCGGGCTATGAGCTCAACCCTGCGATGCAGTTTGATGCTGCCTTCTGGGAAGGTAAAATCAGCCGTGCACTGGCTTTGCGCCGCCGCCTGATTGACAGCGCAACTACCGACTGCTACCGACTGCTGCACGCCGAGGGCGATTTTATGCCCGGTGTCATTGCCGATGTTTACGGCGATACGGTTGTGTTGCAAATCCTGATTAAGGGGACGGAAAACCTGTTGCCCGTTTTGGAACAGGCGCTGCGCAAACAAGGTTTTCGCCATGTTTTTCTGAAAGGCAAGAGCAGCACCCACCACTTGGAGGGACTGCCGCAGGAAAACCGCTGGCTTGGTCAGCCGCGCCCCGCGCTGCCAATTGAAGTAAGGGAGCATAATGTTAAATTTTTCGTCAATCCTGAAAAGGGGCAGAAGACCGGCTTTTTCATAGACCAGCGCGAAAACCGCCAACTGTTGCGCAACTTTTCGCAAGGCAAGCGCGTGCTCAACACCTTTGCCTACACGGGCGGATTCAGCGTTTATGCGCTTGCAGGGGGTGCAAGTGAGGTTGTATCGGTAGATATTTCCAAAGAGGCCGTTGCTTTAAGCGAAGAAAACGCCCGCCTCAACTTTGGGGAACAGGCAGCGCACAAAGCCGTTGCTGCCGATTGTTTTGACTACCTGCGGCAAATGAATGAAGATTTTGATATCATCGTATTAGACCCGCCTGCCTTTGCCAAAAACGCCCGTGCCGTACCTAATGCTTCCCGCGGCTACAAAGACCTTAACTACTTGGCTTTCAAAAAAATAAAACCGCAAAGTTTGCTCTTTACTTTCTCCTGTTCGCAGAATATAGACAAGGTGCTTTTCCAGAAGATCGTCTTTGGTGCGGCTGCCGATGCAGGCAGGGAAGTAAGAATTTTACAGCATTTGGAACAACCTGCCGACCATCCTGTCAATATTTATCACCCCGAAGGCGAATATTTGAAAGGATTATTGCTTTGGGTGGAATAATATTCGCTCACTTTGCAGCCAATGCCAAACGGATTGAGTATATTTACCATGGCACATTTAATCCGTCAAAAAAATGAAACAGAATCTGTTATTTGCTCTCATGGCACTGATGATATCGGTACCGGTTGCTTATGCGCAAAAAAGCACAACCGTTATTGGCAAATTAGAAGGCAGTAAGGCCGTTTTAACGGCAGACAAAGCACAACTGCTTAAAAACTATCACGCAAATCTGCAAAAAATGGGTATCACAGACAGGTTGTTTAGTGATGTGCATCTGGTAGCCTTAGAAAACGGTCATTATATGTTGGTCTTTTCTCATAAAGACTACAAATCCGTTTTTGCCGTTGAACGGGAAGGCGAAATACTGTATGCCAAAGGAACAACGGCCTGTTTTACGTCTGATTGCGTGCAAGAATTGCAAGGCAGCATCCCGCAGTTTGAAAAAGATGCCGATTTCGGCATTTGCATACCATGCAGCAACGGCGGCAAAAGTACCCGCATCGCTTCATCCGGTTCTTTGCTGGAATAAAATCGCGTTTTAGTGTTCAATGCGAACGCGCACCTTTACCTCATCGCCCATGAGCCAATTGCTCGTACCCACCTGAAAATCAAGTCGGTTGAGGCTGAATTGCGCTGAAAATAGTGTGCCTTCGGCAGTTTTGCGGTAAGTAAACGGAATAGTCAAGGTTTTGGTAATGCCTCTGATGGTCAGGTCAAATTCGCCCTCCCAATGTTGGCTGTCTTTGCGGCTGATTTTGCGCGATTTCATCTGAATATCAGGGTATTGCGCTGCATGAAAGTAGTCTTCTTTGAGCAAATGGCGGTCGCGGGCACGAATGCCTGTATTGATACTGCCAACAGTTACCACTGCCGCAAATGCTGCAAACTCAGGGTTTTGCTCATCAAAACGGATAGTGGTTTTGGCTTCACCAAAAGTTCCTTCTACGTTCAATCCCGCATTTTTGATAGTGAAACGGATATCGGTTTTCGCTTTTATCATATCAGACTGCGCAAGGGCTTGCAGGGTTATTAGCCAAACTGCCAAAAGTTGGAAAATGAATTTGTACATCATGTGCAAGGGGGGCTTTTTATCGGCAGGAAACAGCATAGAAACTTCCCCCATGGCAAAATGTTTTGCGCAATAATTTATATTATGTTAAGCATTACTAAACTGCTATAATTCTTCTGCCCTATTTGCACAAAGGCATGTGATAATCTGGCAGTACACAAATAAACCACGCAAATTTTTGCGCTTTGACCTTGTCAAAGTGTGTATTGCGTTAAACCTTCCTGCCGTTTGCTTGTCAAAGTCAAGCATAAATGTGCATATTTGCCAAATCCGAATTGCAAGCCTTAGCCCAATAACCTATGCGGAAAATTTTACTCTCTTTTGCCGTTTGTTTGCTGTCCGTTTTTGCTGCCTATTCGCAGGTTTCTACCATCAGTACCAAAGGCCGCGAATTTTGGTTCAGTTTTATGCAGATGATTCCCAACGGAAACATCCAGTACCAAATTGCATTGACGGCGGAAACCAATGCACAGGCCACTATCCGCATACCGGGGATTAACTACACCAATACGGTTAGCATCGTACCCGGCGTTACTACGCAAGTCAATTTGACCAATCCTGCGGTTATACCCAGTGGTGAAGGGCTTCGCAATACAGGTATTCAGGTAACGGCAACGGCCGACATCAGCGTTTTTGCCACTTACCAAAGCAATGCACGGACGGAGTCTACCATTGTATTGCCCGTGCAGGCATTGGGCAGCAGCAGCGAATATATCGTAACGACCATTGCGCCCGAATCGGCCAACGGCAACAGCAATATCGTGATTGCCGCTACGCAGGATAATACAATGCTGGAAGTTATCCCCTCTGCCCCTACGCTGGGCGGCAGACCTGCTAATGTGCCTTTCCAAATTACCCTGAATGCAGGCCAAAGCTATCAGATACTCGGTGCGAACGTGCCGCCGCTTCTACCGCGCCCCGATTTGAGCGGAACGATTATTCGCGCCGTTCCCGGCACTTCTTCCTGCAAGCCGTTTGCGGTTTTTGCAGGTGTAACAGCCACTGTTATTTCTACGCCGGGCTGCTTGGCCACCTCATTGCAACACCTTTGGGAACAACAATACCCTGTCAGTACTTGGGGAACGCGCTATGCGCTTACGCCTTATACCAACAACCAAAACATCCGCAACAGAGGCTATATCTATCGGGTGATGGCTTCGCAAGACAACACTCGGGTCACACTGAACAACGGTGCCGCACCGCAAACCGTTACGCTCAACCGCGGGCAAATTTTCACCGGCAGAACCGGTACGGCAGACGGCATAGACATTTCGCGGGGCGTACTGATAGAAGCCGATAAACCCATTTCCGTTGCGCAAATTACCTTCAGCCAAGCCTGCAACGGTTCGCAGCCGCAGGCAGGCGACCCCTCGCTGCTGATGCTTACGCCGCTGAATCAGGCCACTACCCGCGTTACGGTAACTCCTGCCCGCATGTTTGGCGGAAATACGAACCCCAACCCGCAGAATGAGCGGCACTTCATCAACGTAGTGATGCGCACCAACGCATTCCGTAACTTTCGCATCACCAGCCCGACAGGTAGCGTTGCGCCGTTTACTTTTCAGCCATTGGCCGCCGACCCTTCTTTCTCTTACGCAGTGATAGAAGTAAGCACAGGTATGACCATTCCGAGTTATACCTTAGAAGCCTTAGGCAGCGGTTTTGGTGCATTTATTTATGGCTACAATGGCCCCGATGCCTATGCATATGCGGCAGCGGCAACCTTTGAAAATCAGGAAGTTAATTTCAATGTGGCAGGTTTGCCGGCCTGCGGTGGCACGCAACTCACTTTTACGGGAACAGGAACAGGCATTACCAATTTTGAATGGGACTTTGGCGATGGTTCGCCTGTACAGCGCGGCCAAACCGTGCGCTATACCTACCCGCGCGGTGGCATTTACAATGTGCGCATGAGGGCAACTACGGGCACAGCCTGCGGGTTCACCGATATTGTGAAGGAAGTACAGGTGATAGAACAACCCCGCCCCGATTTAGGCAGAGATACGACCATTTGCAACAATACACCCCTGTTGCTCAACGGCGGAGGTATCGTAAGCAACCCTTCGGCGGCGCAACTGACCTATCAGTGGAGCACGGGCGCAACTACGCCCAGCATTACCGTAACTCAGCCCGGGCGTTATATCCTGACTGTTACCAACTTTGGACAATGCGTAGGACGAGATACCATAGAAGTAAGGCAGCGCCTTGTGCAAAACGATTTGGGACAAGACCAGACTGTCTGCGCCAATATCCCCGTGTCCTTAGGTTTTGCACCGCAACAGGGTATCAGCTACCAATGGACACCGGCCACAGGTTTGAGCAACGATAAAATTTCTAACCCCACTTTAACACCCGAAAACACGGGAACGACACCGCGGACGGTGCGCTACATCCTCACGGCTATCGACCCGCAAACCAATTGCAGCAAAGCCGACACCATCAACATCACCATTCGCCCCAATCCGCTGCAACGACCTGCTACGCCGCAGCCACCCGTTCGCCTGTGTGCGGGAGAACGCGCCCAAATCGGAACGGAGTCAAGCGTTGCGGGGGTAACGTACAGTTGGAGTCCTGCCACGGGGCTGAGCGATGCAACGGTAGCGCGTCCTTTTGTGCAAATTGACAATGTAACCGCCGATTCGCTGCGCACACTATATGTGCAAACCGTTACTTTCCAAGGTTGCAGCTACCGCGATACGGTAACGGTGATTGTGTATCGCAGACCCACAGCCAATGCAGGCCGCGATACTGTCGCCTGTTCCAATCGCCCCGTGCAGTTGGGCAGCACACCGCAAAGCGGCCTGACCTACCGATGGGCACCGCTGGACGGGCTTTCCAATGTAACAATTGCCAATCCGACCTTGCGATTGACCAACAGCGGCACAACACCCATTACACGTACCTACGTACTCACCGTGCGTAATGCGGCGGGTTGTACTTCAACCGATACGGTCAATGTGCGCATTTTACCCGGCGAACTGCCGCCTTCGGGCAGAAGAACCATTCGCCTGTGTCATGGAGATACGACTGTGATAGGTTTGGACAGTGTGCGGGGCTTTACCTACCGCTGGTCGCCGGCAACGGGGTTGAGCAGTACAACGCTCTCACGCGTGCGGCTGATTGGGCAAAATACCACCGCCGATTCGGTGCGCATTCTCTATGTGCTGACTATCAGCAACGGGGCTTGCAGCGCACAAGACACGACCGAAGCCATTATTTTCCGCCGCCCCACAGCCAATGCGGGACAAGACCAATTGGTTTGTGCGGGTCAGACCGTAACCTTGGGCGCTGCTCCCGTGGCAGGTTTGCGCTACCAGTGGACACCCGCCGAAGGGCTTTCCAACGCCACTGTTGCCAATCCGACCGTCAGGGGCGACAACCCGGGCAATACGCCGATTCGCCGCAACTATGTGCTGCGTGTGAGCAATGCAGCGGGCTGTTTCAGCACAGATACCGTACAAGTAACCCTTTTGCCGCCGCTTAATACTGCCCTTGCTACCAACTTGCGCGTATGTTCGGGCGATACGCTGCGCTTGGGTGCTGCCCCTGTGCAAGGTTACACCTACCGCTGGTCGCCTGCTGCCAACCTTAGCGCAACGAACGTTGCCAACCCTGTTTTCCGCCTCAACGTACAAACGCGGCAAACGCTGACATACGTTCTGACAATTACTGCCAATAACTGTTCGGCAAACGATACCGTGCGCATTACGGTAGAGCCGCGTTTCCCCAAACTGAAAATCAGCGGTGAAACACTGCTTTGCCCGGGTTCTAATCAGGTGCGCTACCGCTTGGATTCGGCACAGGCGGGCGTGCTGTACGCATGGACGATTACGGGAGGAACGATTCAAAGCGGACAAGGCACGCGCGAAATTACCGTCAATTGGGGTGCGCTGAACCCTGCGGCAAGTGTAGTTGTAGGTTATGCCGACCCGACCGTGTGCAACAGCGGCGGCGATACACTCCGCGTGCGGCTCACGCAGCAACTGCAAACAGGTAAAATCAGCACCTTGGGCAGCCGCGATACGCTTTGCGTGAACCGTGCACAAAACATCCGCTATCAGGTGCGCCCAAATGCAGGCGCGGTATTTACATGGCAGACTTCGGCCGGCGGCACGATTGTTTCGGGGCAAGGCAGCAACACAATTACGGTCAATTGGACAGGTACGGGCGCACAATGGGTGGTTGTGAACGAAAGGCAAACCACTGCCCTCAGCACCTGCACAGGTATTTCCGACACCCTGCGCGTACTCATCAATCCTGTGCCCAATCCTAATTTACAGATACAAGGGCTTGCGCAGGTTTGCGAAAATAGCGCCGCTACCTATACGCTTCCCGGCTTCTTCGGCTCTCGCTATGAGTGGGAAGTTACGGGTGGTACCATTGCAGGCAACCGAAACGGCAGCAGCATCAACGTCAATTGGGGAAGAATCAACGCCACAGGTGCACAGCCACAGGTGCGCGTCCGCGAAATTTCGGGCGATGGCTGCGAAGGTGAATTTATCACGCTGCCCGTGCGCCTCTTACCGATTCCCGTTACACGCATTGCGACAGCCGATTCGGTATTTTGCCCTACTCGCACGCAAGGGCTGCGCTATGTCGTCAGCGGTTTAGCAGGCAGCACCTTCACTTGGCAAATCAGCGGCGGAACGATTACACAAATCACTGACAATCAGCAGCAAATTATCGTTACATGGGATACGCTGGTTTTTCCGAAACGACTTTCGGTAACGGAGCGCAGCGCAGGCGGATGTACAGGGCAGCCTTTGGTTTTCAACATCTACTACGACAATCCGCAGTTGGAAATGCGCAATGTGAGCGTACAACAGGCAAACGAGCGCAACATAGAAGTACAATTCCGCATCCGCAATGCAGTGAATCTGCCGCAAACCTTTACCGTTTCGCGCCGTCCGTTGGGGCAAACGCAGTGGACGGCGGCAGGCACTGTTCGCCCGACCGACTCGCTGTTTACCGACCCGAACCTCTCTACCGACGAAACCGCCTATGAGTACCGATTGGAAAGACAGGCCGTAAGCTGGGGCTGCAACCTCAACCCGACAGCAGCGCACAACAGTATTTTGCTGCGCGGCACCGCAGAACAGTCAAGCAACGGCATCAGCCTGAACTGGAACAGCTACGGCGGCTGGCGCGTCGGTCAGTACGAAATCTGGCGCAAGTTGGACAACGAAACCGACTTCCGTTTAATAACTACTGTCAACGGCAACACGCTGCAATTCAACGATTTCAGCGGTAAGGAAGGCTTTACGCATTGCTTCCGCATTCTGGCACGCGAAGCAGGCGGCAGTCGTCGTTCGTGGAGCAATGATATTTGCTTGGAGTTCCGCCATCCGATTACCGTTCCGAATGTTATCACGCCCAACGGCGACGGCAGAAACGAAACGTTCGTCATCCCGAACTTAGAACCCTACAAGGAAAACGAACTGTTCATCTACAACCGCTACCATCAGTTGATTTACAGCCAAAAGAATTACCAACAAAATTGGGACGGCGGCGGCTATCCTTCGGGGACATATTACTACCTGCTGCGTGCCTTCCGCCCTACCGCCAACGGGCAAACAACAGTAGAAGAATTTAAGGGTTGGTTGCAGGTGATAAGGGAGTAACCGTTTGATATGGCAAATCCCGAAGGCAGTTACTTTCCTTCGGGATTTGCTTTTAGTTTTGATTAATACGTTTGCAAACCCACTACGGGCGCAGTGCACTTGCTATGATTTAGCAGCAACCGCTGCCGGGCGCGCAACCATTCGCCCTCAGTTCGGAAAGCCTGATTTTCGGTTTCTGTTGCGGAACGCCGCATTGGTCTTGTGCCAAACAAGTGGTGGTGGTAGAAAGCAGCACAAAATCCTGCCCGTCAAAGTCTAAATGGAACTTGCCGATGGTTTCGCCCTGATATTCCACCTCTATTTCCGCATCTTCCAGCCCCAACTTTTCTTCCGAAAGGCGGATGATATTCAGCAGCTTTTGCGGTTTAAGACGGTGTTCGTAGTCATTGGCATCCCAAAGCTGGAAGCCGACTTTCTTTTCGGTGCGGATGGTGCCGCCGCAATCAATAAAATGCTTGGTAATCATGCCTACTTCTGTTACGTGGAAGTGTTCGGGAACGTAAGCCCCGTTTTCCAATCGGAACGATACATTTTGCAAACCGGGCAAAATATTTTTGATAGCTGAAAGTTTCATGGTAATTGGTGGGTTTTAGCTTGTATAAAAATTGACATAAAGTGTTAAAAATCAGTTGCTTTTGCGCATTAACAACAAATTGATTTTTGCGCATTGAGTTTGTCCACGATTTGCAGCAAAAAATCGGACAGTTCGCGGATGCTTTCTTCCCGTAAGCAATAACAGACCGAAGTTCCTTCCACCGTACCCTGAATAATGCCTGCATTTTTCAGTTCTTTCAGGTGTTGCGAAATGGTTGGCTGCGCAAGCGGTATAACATTGACCAAATCGCCGCAAATACAGGCTTGGGCATTGAGCAGGTGCTCCACAATCGCTACCCGCGCAGGATGTGCCAATGCTTTGAGCAAAGAGGCCGTTTTGTTTTGGCGGTCGGTAAACTGTTCGGTTTTGGTTGCTCCCATAAGTCTTTTTCATTGTAATATTGCAATATTACGATAAATATCGGAATAACCCAAACTTTCACCTGCTTTTTTGCAAAAGTTGTCCATAAAGGGCTTTGGTGCGATTTTACGGGCGAAAAAGCTGCAAAGAACTTAGGAAAATACGCGCACCTGTTACAAATTGGCTTGCTATAACTTTTGGTTAGCTTTTTGTACTAATTTAGCGAGCAAACACACGATTCCCCATGAAAAAATTACTCCTTTCTGCTGCCTTTTCCGCTATCGGTTTGAGCCTGTTTTCATTTACCCTGTTGCAAGATGATGCGATGAAGCAGAGCATGAAACGCGGCGAAACTGTTTATGCAACCAACTGCGCCAACTGCCACATGGCACAAGGCGAAGGCATTCCCGGTGCTATTCCGCCGCTTGCCAAGTCGGACTACCTGATGAAAGACCAACGCCGCGCCATTCGTCAAATCATCTACGGGGCTAAAGGCGAAATGACCGTTAATGGTGTAAAATACAACAACGAAATGCCCGGCCAAAACCACCTGACCGACCAAGAAATTGCCGATGTACTGAACTATGTACAAAACTCTTGGGGCAACAAACAGCCTAAAATGGTTACGGCAATACAAGTGAAGCCCGAGCGCAGCAAAAAACAATAGTACGGCTGCCACTCACAAACATTCGGTTGGCGGCTGTCAATAACCGCAACTTTAACTTTGGCGAAGTTTCAAACTTTGTCAAAGTTTTTTCATTTTTGGGAAAGTCTTATTCCTTAACCGACCGTTGCCGTGATTCGTCCATATATTCTTGCCGAAACCAACTGGAAAGCCGTGCGCGATGCGCGCTTTCAGGTAGCCGTATTGCCTTGGGGAGCTACCGAGGCTCACAATTTTCATTTACCCTACGGAACGGACACCTATCAGGTGGAGTACGTTGCCGCCGAGGCCGCCCGAATTGCATGGCAACAAGGCGCACACGTAATAGTGCTGCCTGCCGTTCCCTTTGGTGTCAATACAGGGCAGTTGGATATTCCGCTGTGCATGAACATGAACCCCAGCACCCAACTGGCGGTACTGAAAGACATTGCCGACGTAATATGGCGTGCAGGTATTCCCAAGTTGGTGATTATGAACGGGCACGGCGGCAACGATTTTAAGCAAATGATTCGCGAGCTGTCGGCACTGTTTCCCGAACTGTTTGTTTGTGCGCTCAACTGGTACCGCGCCGCCGACTGGCACAAATATTTCCCCGAACCGGGCGACCATGCCGGACAAATGGAGACCTCTGCCATGATGCACATTGCCCCGCATTTGGTACTGCCGTTGAGCAAAGCGGGCAACGGCAGCGAGCGCAAGTTTATCCCCAAAGCCCTACGCGAAGGTTGGGCAGTGGCACAACGTGCATGGACACAAATCAGTGCCGATACAGGCGTAGGCAACCCGCAAGGCTCTTCCTCCGACTTGGCAGAACCTTACTTGGCGGCCTGTGCGCAAAACATCGCCGAGTTTTGGGTAGAGTTGGCCTCCTTGCCCAATGAGGGCTTGTATGAGTAGCCACGCTCCGTCGGATTATTGTTGCAACAAATAAGGTTTGTCGGAAATTCTGTAACTTTCCTTCAATCACCATTAAAACTGTGAGAAAATGAAAGACAAACCTAGCGACTCATCCCAATCATTCTCTCGGCGCGATTTTATTAAAGGAGCGGGAGCTTCTTTGGCGCTGTTTACCATTGTGCCACGCCATGTACTGGGCGGTGTGGGCTATATCCCCCCAAGCGACAAACTCAACATTGCAGGTGTAGGCGTAGGCGGCCGCGGCTATGACATCCTCAAAGGAGCTTACAACAACGGCACGGAAAACATTGTTGCCCTTTGCGATGTGGATGATGCGCGCGCAGCCAATACCTACAAAGAATACCCCAATGCGAAACGCTACCGCGATTTCCGCAAAATGCTGGAAGCCCAGAAAGACATTGATGCGGTGATGATTGGCACACCCGACCACACGCACGCCGTTATTGCGATGGCAGCCATGCAAATGGGCAAACACGTATATGTGGAAAAACCTCTGACACACAACATCCGCGAGGCACGGATGCTGACCGAAGCTGCACGCCGCTACAAAGTAGCCACGCAGATGGGCAATCAGGGCAATTCCAGCGAAGACATCCGCAAAATTGCCGAGTGGATTCAGGGCGGCGTAATTGGCGAAGTACGCACCGTACAGGCATGGACAAACCGTCCCATCTGGCCACAGGGCAAACCCGTCCCCAAAGGCGGCGAAAAGATTCCTGCCACTTTGGACTGGGACTTGTGGCTCGGCCCCGCAGCAATGCGCCCTTACAGCCCCGAATATCTGCCCTTCAAATGGCGCGGCTGGTGGGATTTCGGCACGGGTGCGCTCGGCGATATGGCTTGCCACATCATTGACCCCGTATTTATGGCACTCAAACTCGGCTATCCTACGAGCGTAGAAGCCAGTGTGAGCAGCGTTTTTATAGATGATTTTAAAATGGGCGAATTTCCCGAAAGTTGCCCCCCTTCTTCTATCATTCACTTGGAGTTTCCGGCCAGAGAAGGAATGCCGCCTGTCAGCCTGCACTGGTACGACGGCGGACTGATGCCACAGCGCCCCGCAGAACTCAAAGACAACGAACAAATGGGCGACTGGGGCGGCGGTGTGATTTTTGAAGGCACTCGGGGCAAAATTATGTGCGGCACCTATGCACGCAACCCAACCTTGCTGCCAACCTCTGCCATGAACTACTTCAAACAGCCCGAACCTACCATTCCGCGCGTACAAGGCAACCACCAAACCAGTTGGGTAGCGGCATGTAAAGCAGGAAACCTCGAAGCTGCCAATAAACTGGCAAGCTCCAACTTTGACTATGCAGGCCCGCTGACCGAAACCGTTCTGATGGGTAACTTGGCGCTGCGCAGCCTGAACATCAAGGAAATGGTAAAAGGAACAGACGGCAGAGAAACTACCGTTTACACAGGCAAGAAAAAGCTGCTTTGGGATGGAGCGAATATGCGCATCACCAACTATGAGCCTGCCAATCAGTTTGTAGGGCGCGAGTACCGCAGCGGTTGGGAAATCAAAGGATAAGCAAAAAGCTAAGTCGCAATGAGCGCAAAGGTCTTTATCGCAACGTCCGCAGAGTAAATATTCTTTGTGCCCTCGGCGATAACCTTTGCGTTCTTAGCGGTAAAAAAGATATTGCCCTCAGAAATTCATTAAGTTTGCCACCATGCAGGAAATCAAGCGACTGACAGAAGCGTATCATGCCATTGACTTCAGCCTCCGCAAGGCAGCGCTGGCAACCGTAATTCGGGTAGAAGGTTCTGCCTACCGCCGCCCGGGTGCGCGAATGCTCATGACAGACGACGGACGCTGGACAGGTGCTATTTCAGGCGGTTGTTTAGAAGGGGATGCCTTGCGCAAAGCCCGCAGGGTCATTCTTTCAGGGCAGCCCGAGGTGGTTACTTACGATACCATGGACGACAGCAGCGCCACTGCGCTTGGCGTCGGGCTGGGCTGCAACGGCATTATTGACGTACTCATAGAACCTATTGATGCGCAAGACCGATTCGGGCATTTTGCCATCCTTCAAAATTTCATCGGGAAAAACAGGCCGGAAGTAGTGGCTACCGTTACGGCGGTCAGCGGCTTGCCTTTACAGGTTGGCGAGCGCTACTACCAAAGCGGCGAAACCGTTTTACACCTCTCCCACTCGGGCATTCAGGCACAACTGCTCGCACAACTGCCCGTAATGCTCATGCAGGGGCGCAACCAACTCGTCCGCCTGACAGAAGGAGAAGGCTATGCCGATGTTTTTGTGGAAATGCTGCAACCGCCCGTCCGATTGGTTATTTTTGGCGGCGGCTATGATGTAGCACCTGTTGTTGCGCTTGCCAAAGCCACGGGTTGGGATGTTACCGTAACGGACGATTGCGTGGCGCACGTAGGCCCTAAGCGATTCCCGATGGCAGATGCCGTATGTGCCATTCCCCGCGAGGTGGCAGTAGAACAATTGGAACTCAACAAATGGTCTGCCGCCGTGCTGATGTCGCACAACTACAAGTACGACCTTGCCATTTTGCGGCAGTTGCTCCGTAGCGATGTTCGGTACATCGGCATTTTGGGGCCTCGCAAGCGCGGCGATAAAATGCTGGCGGAGCTTGCCCCTGAACTTTCCGCCCTGAATAGTGCCGAAAGAGAATTATTTGAAGAAAAACTGCACAGCCCCATCGGGCTGGATATTGGCGCAGAAACACCCGAAGAAATCGCCGTTTCCATTGTTGCCGAAGTAATGGCCGCCTTCCGCAATCGCAACGGGCAGTGCCTGAAATACCGCAACCAACCTATCCACAGCCATGCCTGAACCAATTCATAATACCGTTATTGCCATTTTAGCCGCCGGCGCATCTTCGCGCATGGGCAGCCACAAAGCCCTGCTCAACTGGCGCGGGCAGCCGTTAGTGGCACATGTTGCAAAAATGGCGCTGGGGGCAGGTGCGGCAAATGTTGCCGTTATCACCGGTTCGCAGTACAAAGAAGTGCAACAAGCCGTTGCGGATTTACCCGTACAAACGGTTTACAGCCCGCATTGGGAGTCAGGGATGGCACATTCCATTGCAGTTGCGGCAAAGTGGGCACACAAACAACAGGCCGAAGGTTTACTCATTATGGTTTGCGACCAACCCTTTGTGAGCGTGGAACTGTTGCAACAGATTTTACAAAAAGCCGATTCAGGCACATCACCGATTGTGGCCTCTGTTTATGCCAATGGTGTCAAAGGTGTGCCGGCGTGGTTCGACGAAAGTTTTTTTGAGTACCTCTACCACCTCAAAGGCGATATCGGTGCGCGCAAAATCATCGGGCAGTTTGCCGATATGATTGCCGCCGTCCCTTTTCCCGAAGGCGAAATTGATTTAGACACCCCCGAGCAGTACCGCCAATTTGCGGAGGAATAACCCTGCGTTTGCGGCAAAGGCAGCTAATACGAATGAATGCCGACTTGGTCATTTATGCATTAGACCTGACAGGTATCGGAGCCCCCTCAGGTCTAAATACTTGATTTTCAAAAATATGCTTTTGTATAAATCTGCCGTCAGGGATATCCTAAGAAAACGCTGTCGGTGGACAAAGTCCCTGCCGACAGTTTCATCCACTTACTTAATCACTGCAATTTGATCCATCAATGCTTTGGCATCGCGCTTAACTTCCTCGTCGCGGGTGCGGTCGTGTACGGCCTTGGCTATTTCCCAAGCAGCATCGCGCAGTTTGCCGCGTTCGCTGCGTTCAAACAGTTTCTTGTTAAGGGCTGCACTGCGCAAACCGTCGGCTTTGCCTAACTCAATGCGCTCTGTCATTTCGGTTTTCATGGACGTTTTTTCGTCTTCGCATTGCTTCAAGGAAGCCTGCAATGCCGCCGAATTATCGGGAGCAGGTTTATTGCCGCCGCCCCCACCGCCGCCTGCATTTTGTTTCATAGCCAGTTGCAGGTCTTTCATTTCTATTTGGCGTTTCAGGTCTGCAATCTCGCTTTTGAGTTCGTCTATGCGCTTCACGGCATCACCTGCCGAGGCGAGTGTTTCCTGCAAACTGCCTATTTTGATGCGATATGCTGCCAGCGTATTGAATGCCCCCAGCGCGTTGGCATAATACCCGTTTTCGGCTTTGGAAATTTCCGGACGAGGTGCGGTTTTGCCTTCCTCTATCAGCCGCAGCATGACCGACTCATAGTTTTTTGCCTGTGCTGCCAGCGAGGCTCGTTGCATATCGGCCTGTGGCATACCGTCCATTTTCTGGTCTAAGTCGTAGAGATAACCTACTTGCCGCGCCAGCGAATCCATTTCTAAAAGCAGGCGTTCATAGGTCGCCGCTTTTTTCTGCAAGGCTTGATTTTCTTCTTTTAAATAGCCCTCGGGGGCTCGCAGTAAAAAAAACATTGCCCCCAACGGCAGCATCAACGACAACAAATATGTTCCCAAAAATTTTTTAACTGCTTTGCTGCGGGCTTCTTTGTTCAGTGGTTCCATGGTTATTTTTAATGTTCAGTGATTCACAATCGGCAGAACTCATCGCGTGTTTTACACGTTCTGTAATTGACCTTTAAGATAAAAAATGGAAAGCGAAAAATCACCAAAAGAAGAAATCAGTATCAAAGAAGTTTCTCCGACAGAAGAGCAAGTTCAGGAAACCTACATCCCCGACTTTCGTCAGACAGTAGCAGACACACGGTCAAAAACCTGCGGCATCACTTGGAAACTCCACCCGACAGCCGATGATGAGGTAAGCGATGACACGGATTCCGACGAAGATTAATAGGGTAAAAACTTAACAGTCAGAAAAATACACTCCCAACAGATGCCGAACACCTGTCGGGAGTGTATGCCGAAGAGGCCTAATATGCAGGCACTATTTACCGTCAGTTTTGGCGGGTTGCCCCTGCATCATGGCAACGGCGCGGTGGATGGCCTTGCGAATGCGTGGATACGTACCACAACGGCACAGATTGCCTTGCATGGCTTTGTCAATATCCTCGTCGGTCGGCTGCGGTTTTTCTTTAAGCAGGGCTACGGCCGCCATAATTTGCCCCGACTGGCAGTAACCGCATTGCGGCACTTGTTCGGCTATCCATGCCTGCTGCACCGGATGGCTCAGGTCTGCACTGATACCTTCTATGGTTGTAATTTTTTTGCCCTGCGCAGCCATGACAGGATAAGTACACGAGCGAATCGGTTTACCGTCTATATGCACCGTACATGCGCCGCACTGCGAAATACCGCATCCGAATTTTGTACCGGTTAAATCGGCAAAATCGCGGATAGCCCACAGCAACGGCATCTGCTGGTCAATATCCATTTGGTAATCCTTTCCGTTAATAGTAAGCGTAATGGCAGCCATAACAATGCGGATTTTAAACGTTATAGTCAAAGTTAAAAATTGCGGCTGAGAAAATGCTATATGCGCTTGTTTTTTTAATCAGTGGCCGATATTGATAAAAAGCCGCAATTGATAACTAAATTTGCTATGGAATTATTGATTAACTTACTCATTCAACCGCTTAGCTATGTCAAAAACACACAAATTTGCCACTAATATTAACTGTGGCGGCTGTATTGCCAAGGTTACACCTTTTATTAATGCTGTTGAAGTTATAGAAACATGGTCGGTAGATACTACCAATCCGCAAAAAATTTTAACGGTACAAACAGCAACAGACTCTCCCGAACAGGTTGTGGAAGCTGTGAAAAAGGCCGGCTTCAAAATAGAGCCTTTATCTTAGGCTGCGGGTAAGTCCGAATAAAACAAACAACTTCTTTATATTTTTTTGAACAGCAATCAAGCAGATGAATAACCCGCTTATTTTGGTTATAGACGATGACAAAGCCATTCGTTTTTTGTTAGAGCGGATTTTTGCTGACAAGTTTAGTGTCAAATCTTTTGGCGATGTCATTCACGCTACCGCTTGGCTGGATGAGGGTAATATTCCGCATGTCATCATTTGCGATATTAATATGCCCTATATCAGTGGCATAGAGTTTATGCTAAACATTCACAGCAGCGGTATTTACGGCAATGTGCCCATCATTATGCTTTCCAGTTTCAGCCAAGAGGAAGCGGGTAAAAAATGCATGGAAATGGGTGCGTATGCCTATTTTGAAAAACCCTTTGATCCGCAGGAACTTCTACAAACAGTTCACAAAATTTTCGGAGAAACCAATTCGTAAGTTAAGATGGGAGGGTTGCAGTAGCAGCCCCTTATATGCAACAGTTCGTCGCCTGTGGAGCGCATACAAGCGACAAACTGAAAAGGTACATCAGCACTCAATTACTTTCATCTGCCGAAGCGCGGGCGATAAACCGACGCTAAATCGGGCTCCATCGGTTTTTCTTTTCTACGGGCGTAGCCTCCACAACCGGATTTTCCACAACAAAAACGGTTTGCTGTCCTTTCCGCTTACCAATAAACTCCAACTGGCTTAACTTTCCGAATAAATCTACCAGCAGGCGCATGAAGTCATCTATTTCGCTGATGATGGGCGCAATTTCGGCGTGGTTATATTGCAGTGTAATCAGTGTATCCAATTTAAACTCTATTGCGCCGGAAGCTACCCCCGACCACTCGGCAAAATAACCGAGCAATTCTTCGCGGTCTTTGTCGGGCAGCAGATTGATACCTGTTTTCAGTGTCTGGATGAGTTGTAACAGAAACTCCATCATTACCACGGGCGGTTTGTGAGGCATAAACCAGCGGAAAGCAATGATTTCATCGGACATGCTGAAAAGCAGTTTTTCCAGCACAAAGTAGATACTCTCGCCAAGGGTGCTTTTGCTTTTGCTGCGGATTTTATGCACAATGCGAAAAGCGTAGGTTTCCAAATCGTTGAGCAAGGAGGCAAAGCTGAGGTAGCTCTCCATCAATAGCGGAAAACTGTTTACTGCCATACAGGCAGGAATGTAATTGCGCACCGGTTTGAGTTCGCCGCTTTGGTAAATAATTTTACCAATAATCAGGTGTGAAACGTTGAAAGAAGCCGTTTGAATCTGACTGGCGGGAACAATGCTTACTTTGTAGCCCGGTACGGTGTAAGGATGGCGCGGCGGATGTTCTTCCATTTGCGGCTCGCCGGCAGGTTGGCGGGCAAACAAATCCACACTCAGCACCACGTAAAATATGTTTTCTTTGGAAGGCTGAATGTTGTACTGTTGCAACAATTGGCTGTAAGAAGTGTTCAGCACCAAATCGTCGCTTTGGATGATTTCAATGCGGCAGCCGTCGGCCGTAACAGCCCGGCAATTGACCACTTTTACATTGATTTGCTGCGTATAGTCGCAACTGATAAATACTTCGTAGGATTTACTGCCTTCCGAAGGCAACAGACCATAACTGTGGCTGCTCAGCCCCAATGCAATGGCATCGCGCACGCGGTCAATGGTAAAATTTTCCATTTCCAGGAAGTGCTTCCTGGCTATTTTCATGCCGTCAATCCAATTGACCGAACGATGGCTAAGTTCCGAAAACATACGAAAGCGATTTATTAAGGCATACCTGATTACAATTAGGCAATTCTTCTCCAAAAAAGCAAATCAGGCTTATGCCTCTACTATTACGGGTTTGCGTCTGCGAAATACGAAGTACTTCTTGGCAAGAAAATTCCAAATAATTACCAGTGCCAATGCCAGAATTTTCGCAATCCGATAGTCTAACGCGAAGGATTCAACCCAGAAGTACATGGACAACTGATTGATACCCAACCCGATAAGCACCACTACAAAGAAACTGACAAACTCCACCCCTTTTGAAAAAGAACCGGCACCAAATATCCACAACCTGCTGGCGATATAATTGGCTATGACCACAAAACAAAAAGCAATGAAGTTTGCCTGCATGTAACCCAAGCCGAATTTTTCTACCAGTAAAATTAAAAGGCCAAATTCACCGGCGGCCGAAAGCACTCCAACGATACCGAAACGCAATACCTGCCGGTACAATTCGTTGCTGTAATAAATTGCTAAAAGTTTATTTATCATAAAAACATTACATATTATATTGCACGTACCAATTACGTTATTAAGCCGTTAATAAACAAATAATAGCACAAATATAGGTGGCTAAGATTAGAAAATTTATATTGTTTGTGTGAATTATTACATGAAAAGTGTTTATCTTTATATTCGTAAACTTTCCTATTTCATCGTTTTTTTATAAAATAGAATCGGCAGCCAAAATTCATTATTTCAACTTTTGAAAACTTTATTTACTTTTTATCTATCAAAATTGGAGAGCTATGGAGCCTCAATCGATAACCGATGTGCTGCAGGAAATCTTAGATGTTGCCGATGACTGTTATCTGCTCTTTGAAGGGAATCATATTGTCTATGCCAGCAAAGCTGTTATGAATATCTGGCAATGTACACCGGAGGATTTATTAGACAATAATGATATTTTTTGGCAGAGTTTTGAGCCTAACGAACTCAACCAGCTTCGCAAAAACTGGGCTACCAAAATTCCGTTCAAACAAACCTGTCGCATTAAACAGCCCAACAACGAAAGTGCCATACTGTGGGTCGAGCTGAATGCGCGCCGCACCAATGCAAACCGCATTATGTTGCGCGTGCGCAATGTGAGCGAATGGCTAGCGCGCGAAGCCGAATCGCGCAGCATCTACGAAGAAGTTATCCACCTCAACGAAAATCTGAGCAATCATCAGGAAGAGTTGAAGGCAAGTCTGGAAGAGCTGCGCGAGACCAACCATCAATTAGAATACCATCGGAACCAGTTAGATTTTATCATCAAAAATGCCTCCGAAGCCATTTGCACCTTAGATAACTTTGGCAGGCTGACCATGATGAACCATGCAGGCATGGAACTGTTACAACTGACTCCGCACAAGGTGCAACTGCACTATTTGGTAAACTTTCTGGCGCGCGAATACCGCAAAGAATTGGCAGGGTTTATTGTAGGACATCAGGTAAACGCCTTGCCGATTTGGACAAAAGAAAGCGTACAACAGGTTTGTTATTTAGAGGTGGTGATGCGAAACACCAGAGGCGACGAGTTCCCCGCCAAACTTTCGCTTTCACGCATCAATACGCCCAGCGAAAACTACTTCATTGCCGTAATTACAGACCTGACAGAAGTAAAAAGAGCACAACAGGCACTGGTAGAAACCGAAAAACTGATTCGTAAAGTAGCCGAATCCATCCCCGATTTGCTGTTCCTCTACGATGTGAACAGCAACTCGTTTACCTTCCAAAACGAACATCTCAACGATTTTTTTGGCGACAACGCTAAGTATTTCACGCCTTTCCGCTTGGAAAAAGTTGCGGAGTTGGTTCACCCCGAAGACTTGGATACCTTAGAGCGCTCGGTTGGTCAGGTGGTAAGCGGCAGAGTGGGTATGGTAGAAGTAGAGTTTCGCCTGCGCAATCCCAACCAAAGCGGCTACAAGTGGATGCAACTGCGTCATGCAGTCTTCTCCAAAGACCAAGAGCGGGTTACGCGCATTCTGGGGCTTTTACAGGATATTGACGACCGCAAACACCGTGAAATGGAATTGGAGCAGGCAAAACAGGAGGCAGAACAGGCCGTCATTGCCAAATCGCAGTTCCTCTCTACCATGAGCCACGAAATCCGCACACCGATGAACGCCGTTATCGGGATGGCTAACCTGCTCATGTATGAGGTAAAAGACCCGCAGCAGTTAGAAAAAATCAAAATTCTCAAGTTTGCAGCCGACAACTTGATGGTGATTCTCAACGACGTGTTGGATTTCAACAAACTTGAATCGGGTAAATTAGAATTAGAGCTGCTTACCTTTAACATCAAAGAGTTGCTGCACGGCTTAGAACAATTATTTCAACCCAAAGCACAAGAAAAATCGCTTGCGCTCAAACTCAAATTAGATGCGCGCACACCGCTGCACGTAGTAGGCGATGCCGTGCGCCTGTCGCAAGTATTGAGCAACCTGCTCAGCAACGCCATCAAATTCACCGAAAAGGGCGAAGTATGCCTGACAACCGAATTGCTCACCCTCCAGCACGACACGGTAACCATCCGCTTTGAGGTGCGCGATACCGGTATCGGTATTCCGCAAGCACAACAGCAACGCATCTTTGAACGCTTTGCACAGGCTTCTCCCGAAATCAGCAAGAAGTACGGCGGCACGGGGCTGGGGCTGGCCATCTCCAAATTGCTTGTGGAAGCACAGGGCGGACGGCTTGTGGTTGAAAGCACCGAAGGGAAAGGTGCTACTTTCAGCTTTGTGCTCACATTCCCGCTGGCCTCCGAACAGCAAAGCTCCGTATTGCATACCGACGACAACGCAAGCATACTCTTGCAAGACCTCAGCGGCTGTAGAATTCTGGTAGCGGAAGACAATCACGTAAATCAGCTCGTAGTGCGGCAATACCTGCAAAATTGGAACGCTACCTTTGCCTTTGCCGAAACAGGCCAACAGGTCTATGAAAAACTGGCCGATGAGCACTTTGACCTGCTGCTGCTCGACTTGCAACTGCCCGATACCGACGGCTATACCATCGCCGAAACCATCCGTAAGAAAGAAGGCAAATACTCCGCCCAGATGCCTATCATTGCCTTTTCTGCCGACTCCGGGCAGGCAATGATTGATAAGGTATTCCGCAGCGGCATGAACGATTATGTGCCTAAGCCATTCAGACCCAACGATTTGTTTGACAAACTGGCGCATTATTTAGGTATCAGTCCGCTGCACTTTGGCGATGCAACCCAAGACGATGCCGCCAATGCCACCCATAAAGCAGAGGGGGGAGAAAGCGAATTAATCAGTTTGGCTCCTTTTATCGCACAAATCGGGCAGGAAGAATTTATGCGCGACTTTATTCGCCTCAATCTCGAATCGCTGGAACAATTCCCGATTGAGTACCGCGCTGCCATTGAAAAGCACGATACGGAAATGCTGAGCCGCGCAGTACATCGTATGCAATCCAATATTTCCCTGTTGCAATTCCATGCGCTTGCACAAGAACTTACCGCCTACAAAAACGGCAAGGCCATTTGGGAAAAGCTGCAACCCGAACAACTGGAAGAACATTTGGCACAAGTAGAAAACCTTTGCTACCGCGCCGCAACCATCCTGAAACGGGTGTCGGGCAAGTAGCAAACGTGCATTTGACCCACAGGCACACTAACTTCGCAAGCGGTTGTGTGCCTGTGATTGTTTTACCCCAACCATTACAGACCTTATCCCATAAAATTTATCTTCTCCGGCTATGATTACCATCAACCGAGCGCTTATCCAATCCCTCAGCCAAAAAGCAAAGGCATCGCCGCGCCTTCGCGCCAATCACAACTTCCACACAGACCTTGCCGACCCCATCAACCGCATGTTGAACGCCATGGAGCCGGGCACCTATGTACAACCCCATAAACACGAAAACCCCGACAAGCGCGAAGCATTTATTGTTTTAAGCGGAGAAGTTGCTGTTATTACCTTCCACAACGACGGCACACCCCACGAGTGTCGGATACTTACGGCCGGCGGCGAATGTATGGGTGTGGAAATACCGGCCGGAGTCTTCCACACACTTGTAGTGTTAAAAAGCGGAACGGTTTGTTACGAACTGAAAGACGGCCCCTACGATGTGCTGACCGACAAGCAATTTGCCGCATGGGCCCCCCCGGAAGGTAATGCCGATTGCGAAGCCTATTTAAATGGCCTGCTCCAATGGATTAACAGCATTAAATAGGGCTTTTTAATATTTTTTGCTTTAATTTGAGAAAGCATAATTGCTTCCTCTCTTTTAACCCGTTTTGTTGCCGTCAACCTTCTGATTTTACATATTACATGCCTGAAAACCAAATAGTTATTGGCATTGGCGCATCTGCCGGAGGCCTTGAAGCTTTGGAACAGTTGGTAGCAGGCATCCCTGCACCCTTAGAAAAGCACGCAAGTCTGATTATTGCACAGCACCTCAGCCCGAACTACAAAAGCGTGCTGTCGCAAATTCTTGCCAAAAAATCTACCTTTCCGGTGATAGAAGCAAAAAACGCACAGGAAATTATACCCGGCAGGGTCTATGTAGCCCCTGCCGATTGCGATATTCAGGTAACAGACGGGCGCATCTGCCTCACAAGGCCTTTACTCACCCAAGTGCCTAAACCTTCGGTTGATTTACTGTTTTCCTCGCTGGCAAATACCTATGGCAAAAATACCATTGCCGTTATTCTCTCCGGTACAGGAACCGACGGGGCAAAAGGCGTACAGGCCGTAAAAGCCAAAGGCGGTATGGTTATCGTTCAGAAGCCCGACACAGCACGCTACGACGGTATGCCCATGGCAGCCCTGCAAACCGGACAGGCCGATTTCGTTCTTGCGCCCGAACAAATCGGCGAGCATATCCGCCACTGTTTGCTCGACGACGAAGAACCACCCGCTCAGCAACATTCCGCCTTAGACGATTTATACGACCTGCTGCTCGAAAAATTCAATACCGATTTTTCGCTTCACAAACCCAAAAGTTTTCTTCGCAAGGTAGAAAAGCGCATGATGATAAAACACGTCAGAGACTTAGCAGCCTATGTGGACTTGCTGAAAACTGACGCGACAGAGGCGGAAACACTTTTTCATACCCTGCTGGTTAATGTAACAGAGTTTTTCAGAGACCCTGATATGTTTGAAAAACTGGAACAAATACTGCTGCCCAAAATCAATACACTGACCCCGCAAGACCGTTTCCGAATATGGGTGGCCGGATGCGCCACCGGCGAAGAGGCCTATTCGTTGGCGATGATGCTGCAATACCGCTTGGAAAAAGCATTCAGCCCTCCCCCCTTGCTGCAAGTTTTTGCTACCGATATAGATGAAGACGCTTTACACATTGCCCGTAGGGGTATTTACAGCGAGCAACAGGTAAAATCCATCCCCGAGCACCTGCGCGAAAAGTACCTTATTCCGTTAGAAAAAGGATTTGCCATTAACAAAAGGCTTCGGGCAAAGGTGTTATTTTCCAAACACAACCTTACCTCCGACCCTCCGTTTCTGAAAATAGACTTGCTCAGTTGCCGCAACTTGTTGATTTACTTCAACCAAACGGCACAGAAAAAAGTATTCCCACTGTTCTATCATGCCCTGAAAGAAGACGGCATCCTGTTTTTGGGTAAATCGGAAAACACTGCACAACTGGAAGATATTTTCACTATGGTTGAACCCAACCTGAAAATATTCCGCAAGCAGAAAAATGTAGCGGCCGAAGTCTCCCTCCGATACAGGTCATTTGGAACTACCGAAAACCTCATTAAAAAGACAGAAAAACCCAAAGAAGAAAACTATCGCAACCGCTTGCTGGAAACATTCAGTGCGCTCACCAACCATACCATACTGATTGTCAATGCCTCACAGCAAATTCTTGAAACTCGGGGCAACATTGGCGGCCTGCTGCAAATACCCGATGGCGCACTCAATTTCAATATCGGCAATTTGGTTACAAACGAAATCAGCACCGAGCTCAAAAGCGTGTTGATGCAACTGACCAAAACCAATCAGCCGGTGCGGCTGCCCATGAAAAAGATTTTGCTTAACGGAGAGAGATACTACGTGCGAATACAGGGCAGCCCGTTAGGAAATCCTAACGAAAACATCGGCTTGTATATGATGGTCGTTGAAAGATTCACACCCGAAGACCTGTTTTTGCCCACCGTCAGCACCCAAGCAACCGACAGCGCCAATCAGAACGACCGCATTCCTGAGCTGGAACAAGAGTTGGCAGCCACCAAGCAACGACTCCAAACCTACATTGAAGAAGTAGAAACCAGCAACGAAGAGCTCCAATCGCTCAATGAAGAGTTGCAGTCGGCCAATGAAGAACTCCAAACCGGCAATGAAGAGTTGCGCTCGGCCAACGAAGAGCTTGAAACGGCCTACTCCGAAATCAAGAAAATGAATGAAGACTTGAGTAAAAAGGAGGAAGCCGAAAAACATGCCAACACATTGTTTCAGGCACTTTTCAACAATACGCAGCAAGGCAACATCCTGCTCAACGAATCTTGGGATATTCAGTTGATGAACCCCCGAGCGGAAGAACTGCTGGCAAAAACGGGCATCCGACCAACGGCAGACAACAACAACAATTTGATAGCCCTGCTGCCCTTTGATTTGCAACAGCAACTGCTGCCGTTGCTGCAAGAGGCACAACAAACCCGCCAAACCGCCACCGCAATACTCTCCATGCCATCGTCGGGGAATACTGCTTACTACTATGAATTTTTCATCAACCCCATACCTGCCACCCGCAATCACAATGAACAGGCAATGGCGCTGGGCATCATAGACCGCACCGAAGAAAAACTGCGCGAAGCCGAAATTTTCAGACGCGACGAGCTGCTGGCCTCCCTGATTGACTCTGACACCACCTTTGTAATACGCATTGACCTGCAAGGACGCTATACCTATGTCAATCAAGCATTTTGCAAAAAATTCGGCTACAAGCAGGATGAAGTAATTGGCAAGCACTACATCTTCACCATCCATCCGGAAGACCACGCCGCCTGCGAGCACGAAGTTGCCCGCCTGTTCACCCTGCCCGAAGGAGCGGTCGTAGGCTTTGAAATGCGCAAACCGGGGCCTGACGGCGAATACTTGTTTACCGAATGGGAATTTGTACTCATCAAAGCACCGTCGGGCGAAGTAACCGAAGTACAAGGCGTAGGGCGCGACATCACGGAAAAGAAACTTGCACAACTCGCCTTGGAAGAAGAGCGGAGCCAATTGGAAATGATGATATGGGGCGGCAGGCTCGGCACTTGGGACTGGCACTTGCCGACAGGCCAAATCCGCTTCAACGAACGCTGGGCAGAGATACTCGGCTACAAAATAGAGGAAGTCAATTTTGACTTTGAGCAATGGCAGCAACTCATCCACCCCGACGACCGCGAACGTGTGGTGCAGGCCATTGAGGCCTGTATCAAGGGCGATGCTCCATTCTATGAAGTTGAACACCGCAAACAGGCTAAATCGGGCGAGTGGAAGTGGCTCATTGCCACAGGGAAAGTGGTAGAGCGCGACAAAAAAGGCAAAGCGCTGCGCCTCATCGGCATCCATCAGGATGTTACCGAAAAGAAACGCATAGAAGAAATGGCGCGGCTCAGCGAAGAGCGCAATGAAGCCGTTCTCAGCACCATGCAGGAAGGCATCGTCATTCAAGACATGTCGGGTGCGATTATTTCCTGCAACCACAGCGCCGAGGAAATTCTGGGCTTGACCTTTGAGCAAATGATTGGCCGCACTTCCTTCTTAGACCCCGGCTGGCGTGCCATCCGCGAAGACGGCAGCCCCTTCCCCGGCGAAGAACATCCGGCCATGGTAACCATCCGCACCGGACAGCCGCAAAGCAACGTGCTGATAGGTGTGCACAAACCTTCGGGCGAACTTTCTTGGATTTCCATCAACTCGCAACTGCTCTACCACCCCGAAACACAAAATCCCTATGCCGTTTTTGCCATGTTCCACGACATCACGCAGCACAAAAATGCAGAACTGGCGCTCGCATCGGCACACAAGCGTTTTGAAAGCATTGTGGACTCCACCGACGGCATTGTTTGGGAGTTAGACTACCAGACCTTCTGCTTTACCTATGTCAGCAAACAGGCCGAACGCCTGTTGGGCTATTCGGCCGAAGAATGGTATCAACCGGGCTTCTGGGAACAGCACCTCCACCCGAAGGATAAAGAACAAACGGTTGCACACTGCATCGCCTGCTCCAACAAACTGGAACCCCACGAGTTGGAATACCGCTTTATTGCCAAAGACGGCCGCACGGTATGGCTGCGCGACATAGTAACCGTTGTTGTTTCCGACAACAAGCCCTCTTTGCTGCGCGGCATTATGATTGATATCTCCAAGCGAAAAGAGATGGAGCAAATGTTGGAGCGCCTTTCATTGGTAGCACAGCGCACCTCTAATTCGGTTATCATCACCGACCATAAGCGGCGCATTCTGTGGGTGAACGAGGCCTTTACCGAAATTACGGGCTACACGCTGAAAGATGTGCTCGGCAAATCGCCCAAAATCCTGCAATTTGAAGAAACAGACCCTGCCACTGTTGCCTACATCAGCGAAAAACTCAGCCAACAACAGCCCGTACACTGCGAAATTCTGAACAGAGGCAAAAATGGCAATGTGTATTGGCTGGAAATAGAAATTCAGCCCCTGTTTGATGCCGACCACGAACTGACAGGCTTTATGGCCGTACAAACCGACATCACCGAACGCAAAAAAGCAGAGGAACAGATTAAAAAGCAAAACGAAATTCTAAAAGACATTGCCTTTACGCAGTCGCATATTTTGCGCCGACCGCTGGCCAATATTCTGGGTTTGCTCAACCTGATTGATATGGAAAAAGGCTATCAGAAAATGAACGCCCTGTACGAATACTTTGACTACCTGCTGCAATCTGCCCGAGAAGCCGACGACATCATCCATCAGATTGTGGAGAAAACCAACGCAATGGAGGAGTAAAGATAATTTCCTCCCCTCAGGTTAGCTATCTTTCGGAAAAACTGCCAATTTCACGTTCAATAACAGCGTTTATACGAACTCCATGAAAATGATACAGCGTTTCCGAATGAAAAAATCACGGATAGCAGCGGCGGTGGTTTGCTGCCTGCTTTCGGCAACAGCGTTTGCTCAAAAGCCGCCTACCGAAGACGATTTCTACCAAATCCGCACGCTGCCCGTGCCCGAAGGCGTGGCAATGGAAGTAGGCGGCATGGCTACCCTCCCCGACGGCCGACTTGCAGTCTGCACGCGGCGCGGCGAAGTGTGGCTCATCAGCAACCCCACCATGCAGGGCGGACAGCCGCGCTACCAACTGTTTGCGCAAGGGCTGCACGAACCGCTGGGGCTTGCCTACAAAGACGGCGCCCTCTACACCGCACAGCGCGGCGAACTCACCAAACTGATTGACAAAAACGGAGACGATGTGGCCGACATCTACGAATCGGTTTACAACTTCCCGCTGACCGGCAATTACCACGAATACACCTACGGCCCCATTATCGCCCCCGATGGCACCATGTACTGCACGGGCAACGTAGGCTTCTGGAACCCTGAATGGTGGTTGGGCAGAAGCCGTGCCCCTTGGCGCGGTTGGGCAGTCGCCATTTCTCCCGATGGTAAAATGACCCCATTTGCAACCGGTATGCGCTCGCCGTGCGGTATCGGCATCGGCCCCGAAGGTGAATTTTTCTACGGCGACAATCAGGGCGACTGGATTGGCTCGGGCTTCGTTGCACATGTGGAAAAAGGTGATTTCGTAGGCGGCAACCCCGCAGGCTTGGCTTGGGCTTCCCTGCCCGAGTCGCCCGTGAAAGTGCGCCCCGAGCAGATTGTCAGCTCCGACAATCCGCAGTTTGAAACAGCCGCCAAAGTGCCGGGCGTAAAACTGCCCGCCGTTTGGCTGCCACATTCCATTCTGGGCATCTCTACTGCCGAAATTCTGATGATTCTGCCTCGCGAAGGCGCTGTGCCGGGCAAATTCGGCCCCTTTGACGGCCAAATGCTCGTAGGCGACCAAGGTCAAAGCAAAATTATGCGCGTAGCTTTGGAAAAGGTTAAGGGGCAATATCAGGGCGTGGCCTTCAATTTCAGAGAAGGCTTTATGTCGGGCGTACTGCGTTTGGAGTGGGCAAAAGACGGCTCGCTGTTTGTTGGCCAAACCAATCGCGGCTGGGGCAGCACAGGCAAAGAACCCTACGGCCTGCAACAGTTGGTGTGGACGGGCAAAACGCCTTTTGAAATCAAAACCGTAAGAGCCATGCCCGATGGTTTTGAGTTGGAATTTACACAACCCGTCAATAAAGCAACCGCGCAAGACGTTGCCTCTTACAAAGTTTCAGGCTTCACTTACAAATACCACTGGCAATACGGCAGCCCGATTATCAACAAACAAGACTGTCCCATTCGCGGCGTGATTCTCTCACCCGACGGCATGAAAGCCCGCTTGGTAGTAGATGGTCTTCGCGAAAAATACATCCACGAAATTCAGGCCACCGGCGTAAAGAACGGCAGCGGGCATCATCTGCTGCACGATACCGGTTACTATACCCTCAACAATATCCCCGACGGCGAAAAAGTAAAACCCGAGCAACTGACAGTTATCGCCGCCACCATTCAGGCCAACCCCATAAGCAAGGCACCTGAGATGATTCACGCCCACGACCACATGGCAACCGATGTGGCCGCCACCGATGCAGTTGCCGTGCGGGTATCTGCCAAGCGCACCACAGAAATGCCTGCCGCATGGGGCGCACCCGATGTAACCATCAGCATGGGCACCAAACCCGGCCTGAAATACGACAAAGACAGGCTGGAAGTAAAAGCCGGCGCAAAAATCAAGCTCGTGTTCAGCAACCCAGACGACATGCCGCACAACTTCGTGCTGACCATGCCCGGCAAGGCCAATGAAGTAGGCACCGCCGCCCTGAAATTAGGAGTGGACGGCCCTGAAATGCAATATGTGCCCAACAGCCCGCACGTGTTGTACCATACCAACATGGTAAGCCCGGGCAAAAGCGAAACGATTTACTTCACCGCCCCCGACGAGCCGGGCGACTACCAGTTCGTCTGCACCTACCCCGGCCATGCTTTTGTGATGCAGGGTGTGTTGAAAGTGGTGAAGTAAGCAAAGGGATATTATGATTTTGGTGATTGCTCAAAGAAAATCTCTGCTTGTTATTGCAGGAATCATATTATTCCCCCTTTGTGTGATGGTGCAGCATATGCCGCATGACACGGGATTTGCTGCACCTGTCGCTAAACTCACACCGACTGAATCTCTTGCAGCGAACCCAATCAAAAAAAACACTTTTAGGGAGTATCAGACGAGAGCCTCCCAACGAGATGCCGGACAAGAAGTCAGATGAAACAGAGCGACTTTCCAAACAAAACCAAGATGCGGAACTCGCCAAAAAAGCTAAAAAGGCGCTTAAACTGCTTAAAGATGGAAGATTTAAAAAACCATAAGTTCTACTATCTCATGTGGTTGCCGCATGTACGGAATATTATTTGGGAAGCACGAAACAAAAAAGCCTTGCCTCAAAAAACGCTTGTAGAAGGCATCAATTTGTACGAAATGCTTAACAATGTGGTTAATCTGGCGAAGTGGCGCAAACAGTACACGGCGTTGTATAGGCAATGGCTGGAAAACGATGACAACAGAATTTTTGACCTGCAACATCCTGTCAATGCTCAAATTATCCATGGTTTAAAAAACATTAACTCCTTGCTGCCTTCACATATCCATTTGTGCTATTGGTATGATGTAGACCGTAGTCTGGATGAAGACTTTATTTGGGAAAACAGCCCTCTTTCAGGCAAGCGATTGATAGATTTAGGCGAAGATTTTTTTGAGGAAAACAGACTTTGGGACAAGGAAAATAACCTCCTACTCCCTAAGAGAGCAACCGACAGACAATCTCCAAGCCTATCGGAATTGTCCCAAGCGGCCACCGGTTCGTCTGCACTAAGTAAGTGAGCAATTCAAAACGACCTTTCAAATTTACCTCAAAGCCCGCTGAGTGCTTTTATGATGAATCTTTTCTCTGCGTACTCCGCGATTGCACCTTTGCGCACTCCGCGGTAAAAAAAGAGCACAAATGCTTTGTAAAAAAATATTTTGCTTAAATCTCTGAAAATCAATTATTTAAACTTAACAGGTGTTGGCAATCCGTCAAGTTTATCGTATATCGGCAAAACGCATGGCAGCCCTTTATCCGACGCTTTCGGCGGCATCCTGCAAAAGGTCGAGGGGAATGGTTACTACTAAACTGTAATCTAATTTCTCTAACCGCACAACTACCTTTCGGTCTGATTTGTAACTGATTAGCTCGCCCTTCATTCCTATCAGATGCCCGCCCGTAACAACTACTTTGGTGCCGGGTTCAAGTTTTTCCTGTGTGAGTTCAACGGGAATTTCATGCATCAGCATTTTTTTTAACCAGTTGATTTGCTCATCGGGTATTGGCACAGGCTTGCCGTCAAAGTAAATCACTCTGACAACGCCATGCGCCCTTGCAATGGCATAAAGTTGCGACACCCCCGTAAAAACAAACAGATAAGACGGGATAAAAGGCATATCTACCCATTTTTTCCTGTCGCTCCACTGGCGCAGTTGTCTCTGTAAAGGCAGGTACACTTCGTAGCCTTGTGCTTTTAACAACTGACTTACCTTTTTTTCCGCTCGCGGATATGTATGTACTGCAAACCATGCAGCGTCTTCTTTTTTTGTGTTCATACGATAGTTTGTCTGCCAAACACCCTACGGCTGATTGTAAGCGTGCAATAAAACAGCATGTCGGCATTTGGATTTGAGCTTTCGGATTGAAAAATCCAATGTAAAAACCGCATCATCCGCAACGATCCGCTTGCTTATGTCATGTGTTTTTGCTCAAAATGCTTACAGAAGTCTGACTGTAGGGGCTGAAAAATAAGCTGTTTTCGGATATTTTTCATTGCATCAATCGGCTGATTGTTTTTGTGCAGACAGCCGCAAGCCCCTCTTTGGGTATTTGCGGAAAATCAATAAATACAGGGCGCTAAGCATATGAGTAGTTTACTGCGTTCTTTTCTTTCGCTTATTAAACTGCTGGCAGGGACTTCGTCCACTGACAAAGTTTTATTAGGTTATCCCTGCCAGCGGCTGCAAGCCCTGTCAGTGGATTCGGATAAAAGCGTTTTAATATGCTCACCTGCTTACAAGTAAATGCTCATACCTGACAATCCTTAGAGATTGTCAGGTATGAGTTGATATTTTCAACAGATTGGATAATTTTTTTAAACTCTCCGCAAGTTGATATAGACTTCTTTGGGTAAAAAAACGATACAGGAAGAGGCATAATTGTTGGTTCAACTACGCACGCAAATAACCGCTACGCACCCATGACAAATGGCATTTTCCGCTCGCGTTTGCCTGTGAGGGCGAAGTATGCATTGGCAAGCGCAGGCGCTACGGGCGGCAAGCCGGGTTCACCTACGCCCATAGGCGGCTCGGTGCTTGGCACAATGTACACCTCTATCGGTGGTGTTTCTTGCATCCGCAGCAGTCGGTAGCTGTTAAAGTTGTTTTGCACTACAACCCCATCTTTGAAAATAATTTCATCTTTGATTGCTTGTGTAAGCCCCATCACAATGCTTCCTTCTACCTGTGCCCGCACGTTGTCGGGGTTTACGGCAGTTCCGCAGTCTATTACGGCAATTATTTTTTCAATTACGGGTTTCCCTTCGCTGTCTTTGCGCATGATGCAAACCTGCCCGCACATGCCGGCGAAAAATTGCCAAACAGCTACGCCCTTCCCTTTGTCTTTGGGCAGGCTATCCCATCCCGATTTTTCGGCCAGTATTTGCAAGATGGTGCGGATACGCGGGTGCTTTTCGCCCGTCATTGCCAAGCGGAAATGCAGCGGGTCTTTCCCTGCCGCATGTGCCATTTCATCTATGAAGCACTCATGCGCAAAGCAGGTAGTTGAGCTGTAAACTGCCCGCCACCAGCCAATCGGCACGGTTGTAGGCTGATAGATATACGATGTGCGGAAGTTCGGGAACCGGTAAGGATGCTCGCTGATGCCTTCCATTACGCCTTTGTCCACTTTGCTGAGGTCTTTGCGCTCGGGGAACATTTCGTAGCTGATGCTTGGGGCTATTACTTTGTGCTCCATTGCCAACGGGTTGCCCTGCGCATCTACCGCGCCGCGAAGTGCGCCAAACGTGCCCGGACGGAAAGGGCCTTGTGTCATGTCGTCTTCGCGCGTCCAGATGAGCTTCACGGGTGCTTTTACGGCACGGCTCAGGTAAGCGGCTTCCATCATAAAGTCCACGAAAAGACGACGGCCAAAGCCGCCGCCCATGTAGAGGCAGTGGATGGTGATGTTCTCTTTGGGAATGTTGAGGAAAGCGGCCAGTTCGTTGCGCACACGGCCGGGTACCTGTGTCGGAATCCACACCTCGCAGGAGTTTTCGCGCACGTCAATGGTGCAGTTCATGGGTTCCATGGGTGCATGAGCAGCCCATGAACATTCATAAAAAGCCTCTACGGTTTTGTAACCTTTTTCGGCAGCCTGTGCGAAAACTTCGGCAACATTGCCTTCCTGATGGTCGGTAAGGCCTTCGGTTTGGGCTAACTGCCGGGCTTGTTTGCGGAGCGATTCGTTGCTGAAAGGTGCAATGCCGCTGTTGTCCCACTCAATGCGCAGTTGCTTTCTTCCTTGCAAGGCTGCCCAATAAGAATCGGCCAGCACCGCTACGCCGTAGGTAGTTACGCCAAAGGCCTGACGCTCGCAGGCAATGACGTGTTTCACGCCTTTTACGTTTTTTGCACGTGTATCGTCCCATTTTTTCACTTTGGCACGATGCAGCGGGGCGCGTTCCACACTTGCATAGAGCATACCGGGTACTTTGGCATCTATGCCGAACTGTGCCGTGCCGTCGCATTTAGGCGGAATATCGGGGCGGCGGGTTTCCTTGCCAATCCATCGGAATTGGGCAGCCTCTTTCAGTGGCGGCTCTTTGGGAACTTCCAATTTGGCAGCCGCAGCGGCTACGCTTGCATAGGTTACCGTTTGTTGCGGCACAAGGCCATTGATAATATTACCCTTGCCGTCGGTAGAACAGTCTTCGGGTTTAACGCCCCACTGAGCCGCTGCTGCCATAATGAGCATTTGGCGGGCTGCTGCACCGGCTTTGCGCATAGGCATCCACGAGGTTTTTACGCTGGCACTGCCGCCTACACTCTGATTGCCATATTTCTCATCGCCCTGTGCCATGCGAACCTCTACCATTTCCAACGGAACATCCAACTCTTCGGCCAATATGAGGGGAACCGATTGGAAAGTTCCTTGCCCCATTTCGGGCTTATGCGCCATCAGGATGATTTTTCCGTCCGTACCGATGTGCAGAAAAGGGTTGGGATTGAACAGCGATGCATCTTCCGCACCCGAAAGATTGCGAATATGCGCTTCGGGAGTCAGGCTAAAGCCCAATACAAGGGCGGCACTTCCCAGAGCGGAGCGCTTCAGAAATTCACGGCGAGCCAGCGTTTCCATAGTCAAAAGCAGTGTTTAGAACAGAAAGTTAGTAATTTTTTTAACGGCTATCCTTTTGCCGGACGGTTGCCGTAGAAATGTATGATGAACACAATCACTGTCCGCAACAGGTACAGTGCCAGCAGCAGGTCTAAAAAGGAGAACGGCCACAGGTTATAGTAGTAGTGCGTGTAAATTTCTCCCTGCTGGTTAAATGAAAGCACGTGTGCCAAAACTTTTGTAATGAGCCATACACCTACCACATAAGCTCCCAGTTTGAGTTCTTTTCTCATAAAAATGCGGTTTCTATAAGTCATAAACGATAATATGTGCCTCTAAACTTGATTGAATGCAATTTAATCCATTATTTTGGGCAGAAACTAAATCGAACAGAAAACCATTATGAACAGATTCAGTGAAATCAAGCAATTGGTAGATAGCATTGAAGCGGATTTTACCAAATTCTATGAGCAGAATAATCAGGCTGCCGGTACGCGTGTACGCAAAGCCATGCTCGATTTGAAAAACCTTGCACAAAGCATTCGTCAGCACGTTCAGGAAATTAAAAACGAGAGAAACGCAAAATAACCTGTTGCGCGAATCGTCTACCGACAACCGAAATGGCCAAAAAGCTGTTTCGGTTTTTTTTATGGCAAAGAAATCCTCCGAAAATTTGATTAATCAGATTAATTATTGCTATTTCATGTTGTTGAACAGGCTGTTACTGTTGCCCGCTCTTGGCTATGCAATAATTGCCGATTCGAGCGTTATACAAAAGCACAAGAGATTTGCGAAAAATACTTTGCTTAAATTGTTGAAATATCGGCATTTAAACCTGACAATTCCTCGATACCTGTTATTTTTATGCATAAAAAAGCAATAAAGCGAGCAATTGATAACGATTTTTTTCGTTAACATCCGAATCATGCGGGCTTTCGCAGATTTTTTCGGGTAAATCAGTATTCATCTGTACTTCCGCCAAAATCTGCGGCAGAGGCAACAGGCGTTTACATCCGCTGTATGTGTTTTTAAAACGCTTCATAGTTAATATTGTTTACAAGCGGAAAGCCGATTTGTTATGCAAATCGGTTTTTCATTTTCGCTTGCCAATTTGGAAAATCTCAAAAAAAGGGCTAACTTATTCAAAACTAACTTTTTAAGCTATGCTAAACATCACAAACTTCGCTAAGGCACGCCGCTACCTCAATATCAATCTGATAGCTCAGGAAGCGGGCATTGACGTACAAACGCTTTTTGAAAAAATAGCGGCAGAAGAAAACCTACAACCTACGGAGGCTTCAAAGCTGATTGATTTGTTGAGCAAGGCAGGCATCCAATTGCGCACGTGGGAAAACGACCTTCCGACACCGCTAACCGCTAAATCGGCGTGGGTAGATGAACTCCGGGCATTGCCGCTGGAAATACATCCCGAGGCCACGCTCCACCGCGATTTTTTCTATCACGAATAGCAGGCTGATACCATGAGAAAAGTGTTTGTAGATACGCATGTGTTGCTCTTTGCTACACAGAGTGATTCTCCATTGTTTCATACGGCACAGAACCGCCTGCGCGAGGCTGCCGAAACTTCCGAACTGTTTACCAGCGGGCAAGTGCTACGCGCCTATACACACACATTCGTTCGCGAGGCGGTGCACAACGGAATGCCTGTGCAGGATGCCATCCATGTGGCACTGAAAAATATCAATATTTTTCGCAGCCATATGCAGGTGCTGCAAGATGATGAAACCACCCTTAATACTTGGGAGTACCTGTTGCCTTCGCTTGCCGACAGTTCCGAAATTTTGGATGCGGCAAGGGTTGCTTCCATGAAATCGGCAGGGGTAAGTTGTTTGCTTACCTACAAAGCCGATGCTTACAACCGTTTTGACAACCTGATTACGGTTTGGCCATTGGCATAAACAAAGCCCCTGCATCATTCCGATACAGGGGCTTGCAAAAAATCACCCGAAGGTTTTACTGTATGCTGTAAAACTGACTCAGCGTTTTGTCGCCGTGCGAGATACTTAATATGTACTCGCCTTTCTGTAAAGCAGACACGTTGAATCGGCGTGCATAGTTCTGATTGCCTTCACTGACTTCGCTGTACAGCACGGCACCGTTGCGGTCAGCAATTTTGATATACACGGGCTCTTCGGCATTGGCAAAGGCTACTTTTACAAAGCCGTCTTTTACTTCCGAAGAAATGTAAGCCGCAAAAGCCGCTTTTGTCAGTTGCGCACCGCCTACGGCTACTTTGTTGCTCGTGCGAAATTCCCCTGCCGTGATATCTACGGTGTAAACACCCTTGCCAAAAGAAGACAGGTCATAGTTGCGCTTCATTTCGGTCATATTGCGCAATTCTTCGCGATGGAGTACGTTGCCTTGCGCATCCGTAATGCGGACTGTTACCTTGCTGCCGGTGCTGTTTTCAAATGCCAGACGGATTTTCATGCTTTCGTTGATGGCATACATGCCATAGGCGAATTTTTCGGCAGCAATTACTTTGCTCGTGCCAAAGGGAGCATCCGACGGGTTGGCTTTAACGAAGGTGCTGACTAACGCAAGGGCAGCCATAAAAGCCAGAAAATACAGGCGATGAGTGAAAGATTTCATGGTATGCTGAGTGTTTAAGTTTTTAATGCAAATTTTGTTTGACACCAGTACAGTGTCGCAAAAGTGTGCCACGTTTTGTAACACACTGATAGTCAAACCAATAAAAACCATTCCGCATAATGCTTGACCTCTTGCGTCGTCCGAAACCGAACAGCATACGTTCGCGAAACGGACAATAAAAAAAGCCACAGACTAACAGTCGGCGGCTTTTTGCTCTACTAAGGTAAATGTGAAAATGAAGACGATTCAAAAATAGCGTTTTTCAATTTACAAGTCAATTTTTGATGCTGTTTTTGAATAAAAACATATATTTTTTTACTTTTAAGCCTCCGAAATAACCCATTCTTCGGGTTTTTCTGCATTATTTTCCTCTATGTGTACTTTCTGGCCTTTGCTGAGTCTTCCGGAAATAATCATGCGGCTTAGCGGACGGCGCAGCAGGTTGCGAATAGCTCCTTTGAGCGGACGCACACCATAGCGCGGCGTAAAGCCTGCCATTGCTATGTGCTTTTTGGCTTCCGGGGTCAGCGAGAGTGTGATGCCTTGCTTGGCCAGCAAGTCGGTCAGCCCTTTCAAGTGGATTTCAAATATTTTTACCACATTTTCCTCCGAAATAGGCGCAAAAGGTACAATTTCGGTCAGGCGCGCCAGAAATTCGGGGCGGAAAAACTTGGCCATAATCTCCATCAGGTCTTGCGACTTCGGAATTTCGCCCGCCTGAAAGGACTGAATAATATGCTCTTGCCCGATGTTGGAAGTAAACAGCACAACGGCATTGGAAAAATCGCCGACTTTGCCCAAACGGTCGGTGAGTTTGCCTTCATCCAAAATTTGCAGGAACAAGTCAAACACCGAAGGGTGCGCTTTCTCGATTTCATCGAACAGCACCACCGAATACGGTTTTTCTCTGATTTTATTAACAAGCATACCGCCTTCTTCGTAGCCTACGTATCCGGGAGGTGCGCCGTAGAGCAGTGCGGCGGAATGTTCCTCCTTAAACTCGGACATGTCAAAGCGGATAAGAAAACTTTCATCATTGAATAGAAAATCGGCAAGCGCTTTGGCAAGTTCGGTTTTGCCTGTGCCCGTAGGCCCCAGCAGGAAGAATGAGCCAATAGGCTGCCCGCCTTTAATCAGCCCCGAGCGCGACTCTAAAATAGCTTCGCAAAGAGCTTTTACGGCGTGGTCTTGTCCTACAACGCGCTGTTTGAGGATTTCGTCCATACCAAGGAGTTTTTCGCGTTCTTTGCTCTGCAATTTGCCTAAGGGAATGCCTGTTTTGTGGGCAATAACGGCGGCAATGTCGTTTTTTTCTACGGTGTCTTTTTTGTTGTCGGTAAGCGCCAACAGCGTATTGAGCGTATTGTACAGGTGCTCGCGGAGAATATCGGCAGCGTCTATCTCATCTGCCTGCACGGTTTCTTCCATTTGCCCCATCAAAATATGGCTCACTTTGTTTTTGAGTTGGGCATGAAACCAGCGCAGTTCGCGCAGCAGTGCCACCTCCTCCACCACCGAAAGTTTGTCTAACTCGCTTTTGAGTGCTTCCAACTCGGCGCGGGAGTGTTCGTCCATCATGCGAATGGCTGCCATGGTTCTATCAACCAAATCTACGGCGGCATCGGGCAAGCGGCGGTCTTTTACATAGCGCTTGGCCAATCGCACGGCTTCGGCTGCCGCATCTTCAGCCACTCTCAGGCCATGGTGTTGCTCATAGAGCGGCAGAATGTGCTGAATCATGCGGGTAGCGGTGTCCATATCGGGTTCTTCTACTCGCAATACCTCAAAACGTCGGCTGAATGCTTCGTCGGCTTCTATGTATTTGCGGTATTCGTCGTTGGTGGTTGCGCCTATTACCGTCAGCTCGCCGCGTGCCAACTCGGGTTTAAGCAATTGCGCCGCACCGGAGCCCACGGAGCCTTTGGGGTCGAGCATTACGTGCAACTCATCAATAAACAAAATGGCCTTGGTGTATTTTTTCAGTTCTTTCAAGATGGCTTTCAGGCGTTCCTCCACCTCTCCGCGATAGCTTGCACCCGCTACGAGTGCCCCCAAGTCAAGTTCAAAAATTTGCGCTTCGGCCAGATGCGGCGGTACTTTCCCTGCTGCTATGCTGAGCGCAAACCCATCCACAAGTGCGGTTTTGCCAACGCCCGGTTCGCCAACAATGATGACGTTGGGCTTGGTTCTTCGCCCAAGAATCTCTGCCATCATGCGCGTTTCGCGGTCTCTGCCTACAATAGGGTCTAATTTGCCTTCGCTTGCCATTTCGGTTTTGTTGCGGCAATATTTGAGTAAAGCGCCTGTGGAAGGTGCGGCAGCCGATGCGGGTGAGTTGTTCGAGGCCGCTGCTGCGGTTTCGCCCGTAGCCCGTTGTAGCGCAAGTTCTTCCAATGCGCTTTCCAGCAATTCTTTTTGTGTCAGTCCAAAACTTTTGAGTTGCTCTTTGCTGAACGCCAAATCGGGTTTGAGCAGGGCGGCCATGCAACACACAGGGTCTATGGCATCGCGAGACAGTTGCAGTTGCACCAGTTCTGCCATTTTAAAAACCTCCTGAGTTTTGGCGTCGGAGGGCGGCGTTTCGGGAACAGTTACGGCTTTGGGCAGGTCTTCGAGCCGCACTTCTGCCCATTCGCGCAGTTCGGGGACATCCTTGCCGGCCAGAGAAAGCGTAGTGGCAAGCCCTACGTCGTTGTGCAGCAATCCCATCAGCAGGTGGGCAGGCGTTACCGCCGCGTGTCGATATTCTTTGGCAAGAGACTGGGCTACCTGCAAAGCGTAGCGAAGGGCATCTGTGTAATTCATAATGGTAGCGTTTGAGTGAAGTATTGCACAGGCAAAATATGATTTGAAGCTATGAATATTTTCTCAATTTTGCGAAAAACGACCGTTAATGCTATCTGTTCAGTCGGTCAGTAAGTCCTTCGGGAAGCTGAAAGCCGTAGATAATTTGAGTTTATACCTCAACAAAGGCACATTTACCGCCCTGCTGGGGCCAAACGGTGCTGGCAAAACCACGCTGGTGGAAATGATAGAAGGCTTGCAGCAGCCCGACAGCGGCAGCATTTCCATTGCAGGGCTCAACTGGCAGCAACATGCCGCACAGTTGCGGCGCATCATCGGGTTGAGTTTGCAGGAAACGCGTTTTATTGACAAACTCACCGTTGCCGAAACGCTGCGTTTGTTTGCTTCTTTTTATGACATTGGCACACGGCGCACGGAAGAAGTAATGGAAATGGTGCGGCTTACCGAAAAACAAAACAGCTATACGGTCAATCTTTCGGGCGGCCAACGGCAGCGGCTGGCGCTGGCCATAGGCATTTTGCACACACCGCAATTGCTGATTTTGGATGAACCCACCACCGGCCTCGACCCCAATGCACGCCGCGAACTGTGGGAAATGCTCGAACACCTGAAAAAGACCGCCGGAATGACCCTGCTGCTTACAACCCACTACATGGAAGAAGCCGAATACCTCTGCGAACGAATTGTGATTATGGACAAGGGGGCAATTCTGGCCGATGGCTCGCTGCCCGAACTACTGAGCCGATTTGATGCGGGCGAACGGATAGAACTGGAACTGCTGACCGACGAACGCTCCGAAACATTTTGGCAAGCGCTGTTTGCAGCCATGGAGGGTTTGCGCAAAATAGACCTGCACTGCACCGAAGACGGCATACAGGCTACGATGGAAGTAGAGCGCATTGCGGCATTTCTTCCGCCGCTGATGCAGCAATTAGACAAACTGCCCGTCAGGCTGCACCACCTGAACTCGCGCCGAAAAACGCTGGACGACCTGTTTACGACCATGACCGGCAGGCGATTGGCAGATTAAACCGCACAACAAGCCATACGGGATATTTCGGATTACGGATTTGGGATTTTTTGCATCAGTAAAATCCGCATCATCCGATTGAAACTATGTACATTCTCTAATGCGCCTTGAATCGCTCATCTGGTTGCTGTTATAGATTTTTTACAAAAAATTTGACAGATATACACCCATCCGATGGACTTACAAGGCTTGAATATTTGATTTTGAACCGTTTACACAAGGTATTTTTCGCAGGAAAAAGTTATATTGTGCTGGTAGTTTACTCAACGCAATAAGGAAAAAATCAACAGTAAGTTATGAAAGCGACCCGTATAGACGTTACTCCCGAAGCCATGCAAGTCATTGACCGCCTGCGTGCCGAGCATGGCGAACTGATGTTTCACCAAAGCGGCGGCTGTTGCGACGGTTCTGCCCCCATGTGCTTCCCTGCGGGCGAGTTCCGCATCGGTGATAACGACGTGTACTTAGGCAGCATCCACGGCTGCGAGTTTTACATGGCTGCCGACCAGTTTGAGTATTGGAAACATACGCACCTGACTGTGGACGTAACGCCCGGGCGCGGTGCAAGTTTTTCTTTGGAAATTCCGATGGGTATTCGCTTTGTCATCAAATCCCGCCTGTTTACCGAAGAAGAAGCCGCCAATTTAGAACCCGTGCGCATGGGCGCAGCAGTGTAAAAGTAGCAAAGGGTTAAAGCAATTCCATCCATAGCAAACGGTTTGCAAACCATTCGCTATGGATGGATGAATGAATAGACGCACGGGATGGAATAGCGATATTTTCCGCCTTGCGATTTTCGCTCAAATCCTCTGACGGGGGGCTGTAGGGATTCGCGAAAGCCTGTTAGCCGTTGTCGCAGACGCTAACAGCGATTCAAATTCCCAATTCCCAAATCCCAAATCCGAAATCCGAAATCCCAATTCCCAATTCCGCCTTCCTTTCACATTTTCAACCGCTTAAAAATTCCTTCGGGTATCAGCTTGATAATGAGCATAATCCATCGCCACATCCAGAGGGTATAGATAACGTTGCGGCGGCGTTGAACAGCTCTGAAAATGTCTTCGGCGACCTGTTGCGGCGAGGCAGTGAGCAAAGGCGGCAAGTTGAGGTGTTCGGTCATTTTGGTGGCAATAAAGCCCGGCTTGACGGTGAGCACGTGTACGCCGCTGTGCGCCAACCGATTGCGCAAACCCGAAAGATAGGCGGTGAAGGCTGCCTTCGCACTGCCGTAGATGTAGTTGCTTTGCCTGCCGCGTTCGCCCGCTACCGAGCTGATGCCGACAATGCAGCCGCTTTTTGCCTGTTCCATGCTCTGCGCGGCAATGTTGAGGATGGAAACCGCACCCGTGTAGTTGGTGTGGATGATGCGCTGCGCTTCGGCAAAGTTGCGCGCCGCCTCTTCCTGATTGCCTAAATAGCCGAAAACGGCAATGACAATATCGGGTTGGGGGCTGAGTTGCGCCCAAAAATCGGCGTGCGAGTCGTAGGCAAGCGCATCAAAATAAACGGCTTTTGCCGCCGTGCCGTAGCGGATGGCAATATCTGCCGCAAGGTTTTGCGCGGCTTCCGTTTGTCGGGCTGCCACCACTACCGAGTGCCCGCTTTGGGCAAAACGGCGCGCCAATGCCGTCCCTACGTCGGAAAGTGCGCCCAAAATCAGTACCGACTTGCTCATAGCCCGGCAAGTAAACGTTTAGACTGCAAGGAAGCAAATTTGCCTTCGGGATTGTAGGTGCGGACAATGTCAAGAAATTCCTGCAAGCGCGGATAGCCCGCTTTGAACACTTCGGGTTTCATGCGGGCATCTTTGGTCAGGTAGAGCCGCCCGCCGTAGTCCAGCACTACGCGGTCTAATTCGTCCAAAAATTCAAACAGTCCTTTGCGCACGGGGAAATCCAGCGCGAGCGTATAGCCTTCCATCGGGAAAGAAATCAGGCTTTCCTGTTTGCCGAACAGTTTCAACACCGCCAAAAACGAGCCCCAGCCCTTTTTGCCGATGCGCTGCAAAATGTCGGTTAGTCCGCGTTCCGAGGCGGCAGGCGGCAACACAAATTGATATTGCACAAAACCGCTGCGCCCATACATCCGATTCCAGTGATGAATGGCATCCAGCGGATAGAAAAATCCGTCGTAAGGCACGGTGCTGTCCATTACGCGGCGGTAATTTTTGTGGTAATACAAAAAGTTGAACGCCCGCACCGAAAGATTATTCAACACAAATTCAGGGAAGTGGAAAGGCACGGTCAGCTTCATCTTGGGCGGCAGTTGCAGGTGCTTGTCGGCAGGAACGCCCGCGAGTTGGTCGGCTGCGGCATGTTCGCCCGACATCATGATGCTTCTGCCGAAGCCGTCGCCGCTTTTGAGGCAGTCAATCCAAGCCATGGAATAGGTCGCGTGTTTGTATTGCTCAAACAGGGCGATGATTTCCTGTAAATTGCGGGCTTTCACCTGCCGCTGGCGGATATAGGCGGTTTGAATTTTTTTGAGGCGGAAACAAACCGTCAGGATGGCACCCGTCAGCCCCATGCCGCCGCAGGTAGCCGCGAACAGGTCGGCATGTTCCGCAGGCGAACAGCGGACGATTTCGCCCCTGCCCGTAAATACATCCATCCAAAGCACGTGCTGCCCAAAAGAGCCTTCTACGTGGTGATTTTTGCCGTGCACGTCGGATGCAACCGCCCCGCCGACGGTGATAAACTTAGTGCCGGGCGTAACGGGCAAAAACCAGCCCTTCGGTACAATCACATCCAGTACGTCGGCAAGCGTAACGCCTGCCTGACAAGTAAGGATGCCGTTTTGCGTATCAAAGGCAACGATTTTGTCAAATTTGAGCGAAGAAACCACGCAGCGGTCGGAAAGGGACGAGTCGCCATAGCAGCGCCCGTTACCTCTGATAATCAGTTCGTTGGCAGTTTCAAAAGTATGCCGCAGGGTTTCGGTATCGGCAAAAGAAGTTGCGGTAGTGGCTACCGGGGGGTAGTTGCCCCAATTGGCAAGTGTAGTTTTCATAGGGAAGTTTGTTGTCGGGTGATTGAGAAATTAAGTACACGGATGTTAGCGGATTTCACTGATAAACGCTGATTTGAGATGTTTAAGAAATAAAATCCGCGTAAGTCCGCGTCATCTGCAATAATCCGTGTTAAATGATTTAAAGAAATGCACAGCGGTTTATTGTTATTCCAAAAGCGAATCCAGCAGCCCGCGGTAGTAGATGAGCGCGTAAAAACTCAACACCCAACCCAGCAGGCAAGCCTGAATAAAGCGGTCGCGGTAGAGCACCTTCACGGGCGAACCTGAATTGTTTTCCAAAAATGTGATTTGCAGGTAGCGCATCATGCCCGCCAGCACAAAAAAGAACGTATAGTAAACCCGATGCGTCCCCAATCGGCTGACCACTTCGGGCGAGAGCGTGTAGGTCAGGTAAGCAACCAGAATAACGGCAGTAATTAGTCCGGTAGAAAGGTTGATAAATTCCAAGTTGTAGCCTTTGGCAGCTTTGCGGACATCCGCCCCCGTTGCGGCTTTGAGCACCAAGTCGTCGCGGCGTTTGGCAATTGCCAGAAACAGCGCCAGCAGAAAAATCATCACCGTAAGCCATTCCGACACGTAAATATCGGTGAGTGCACCGCCTGCCTTTACGCGCAGCACAAAGCCCAGCGCCACAATAAAAATATCCAGAATGGAAATGTTTTTCAGCCCCAGCGAGTAGCCAACGTTCAAGCCGATGTAGAGCAGCAGCAGGAAGAAAAACTTGGTATTGAGCCAAAAAGCCAGCCCCAAACTGCCCGCCATGAGCAAGCCCAGCAGCACAAAAGCCATAGGAACGGAAACCGTGCCGGCTGCCAGCGGTCGTTTGCATTTTTCGGGGTGCACTCGGTCGGCGGCGATGTCTTGGTAGTCGTTCAGTACGTAGATGCCGCTTGCCGCCCAACTGAACGCCAGCCAGCCCCAAAACAGCGGCAGCAATTTATCGGCTTCGTATATCCTGCCTGCAAAGAAGACAGGTAGCAAGAGGAACAAATTTTTGACCCAGTGTTTGGGTCGCATCAGTTGCACATAAGCACCTATGAGGTCGAGATACCGGTCGGGTTTAGCAACTGTGGTTAAAGTTGCTTTATGGTTTAAATCCATTTCTTGTAATTGTAATAGTAAGACTGAATAAAGTACAACATCTGTTAATTTTGAACATAAATTCAATTAATTACTGATGTAAGATATTGATTAATTATTGCAAAGTTATAAATATTGATTTGTTATTTACAACTTTAAACTCCCTTTATTTGCTATTAGAAAGCGTTTTTGTATTTAAAAATACATTTTTAAGCAAAAAAATAAAAATAAGTACACGTGTTGTTTTTTAATTTTTTTTTCTACTTTTACACTATAATTCTTTAAAAGAGATGTTTAATCATGCTCAATAAAGAAAAATACCATTAAAAAACAAAAAAGTACAATTTTGCAAACACTACTACGATGAAACAGTTACTTTTTACACTAACAACAATCTTCGCGCTTGTACTTGTGAATGGCACAAGCATGGCGCAGACGACAGTTTTTAACCCTGATGACCCTGTGGTACGCTGTCCTTGTAATCCTGTTCCTGCTCAGCCGCCACACGGTCAGGTTGGCAAATGGGTGGCTACTCGAGTAGTGAATTGGGCGAATGATGATTTTAAGGCGTACATATACAAGGGGATGGCCTTCCGCCTGAAGTTTCCGCGCAACTTCAAAACCGACCCCGTAACCAAGCGCTACCCGATGATCGTGTTTTTCCACGGTCTCGGAGAACGGGGCCCTATTACAAACAATGAGCGTCAGTTCCTCAATGGTGCGGCTCAGACCCACCAAGGACAAATCAACCGCGGCGAATTTGATGGTTTTGCACTCTTCCCGCAGAATACAGATGGTTGGTTCTACAATTTGACCATTATCGCCGAACTGGTTGATATTATGATCAATCAGGTTCGTGTAGACCCTTTCCGTGTTACGGTGCACGGGCTTTCCGCAGGCGGTCAGGCTACATGGAGTATTATTACAGACTATCCTCGCCATTTTGCGGGCGCTTTGCCTATGAGTGCCAATAACGGCAATGCACAGTCGCAATTCAGATTTTCTCCTGTTTGGCAGTTTCAGGGGGCACTGGACAACAATCCTAAGTTGGTAGATGCGCTTGGTCTGGAATCTGCAATGAAAGCAGTAAATGCCAATTACAAACTGACCGTATATAAAGATTTAGGACACGCTACATGGGGCAGAGCTTACCAAGAGCCTGATTTTCTGCCTTTCATTAATAGAGCCAACAAAACCAATCCGCATATTATTGCCGGTAAGAGAGAGTACTGCCCGGGCGAAGCTATCAATGTAACCATGGGTGTAACTCCGGGCTTTAATGGCTACGAATGGCGCAGAAACGGCGTAGTAATTGCCGGTGCTACCACCAACACGCTGACCGTTACGCAAGAAGGCACTTACGATGTGCGCATCCGCCGCGGCACCGAGTGGTCTTATTTTTCGCCTATTCCGGTGGTAGTATCCGTACGTCAGCCTACGCCCGCACTCACGCTGAACGATATCAGTATCCGCAACAGTACTGTTTTACCTGACGGTGCCAATCGCAACACCACTACCCTTTCCGCACCCGAAGGCTATCAATCTTATTTATGGTCTAATGGTGCAACTACTCGTTCTATTGAGGTAGGCGCAGGAACTTATACCGTTCGGGTAACTGAACCGGGAGGCTGTATCAGCGCGCCTTCTGCTGCCGTGGTTGTTCGCATGGGCAATGCGGCCGGTTCGCCTGCTGCTCCGACAGGCTTTACGGCCAACACACTGAGCGAAAGCGCCATCCAACTGAATTGGAGCGATGCTGCTACCAATGAAACGGCTTATGAGTTGTATGCTTCCACCGGCCCCAATACAGGCTTTGAGTTGATTGCTTTACTGCCTGCCAACAGCAACAGCTACACGCACACAGGCCTTGAAGAAAACGTTACTTATCACTACCGCCTCCGTGCCATCAATGCGAATGGTTCACATGCGGTAGTAACGACTTCTGCTACTACCAATCCTGACAGACAAGCACCAAGCATTCCGCAAAACCTGCGTTCCGGTCTCAAATCGCGCACTTTTGTCAATCTGCAATGGGATGCTGCCACAGACAACGTGGGTGTACAGGCCTATGAAATTTTCCGCGACGGGCAATTAATGGGCACATCCAACACTACTTCCTTCCGTGTTGAAAACCTGACACCGTTACAGACCTACCGATTCCAAGTGCGGGCACGCGATGCCGCAGGCAATCAATCGCCGTTTAGCGCATCTTTGGTTGTTACGGCAAGCACAGACGGCTTGTATTGGTCATATTACTCAGGCTTTTTCGGCACTTTGGCACAAATAGAAGATGCAGTGCCTTTAAAAACGGGTTTATCGCAAACCTTTGACCTCTCGCCGCGTGTAGAGTCGGAAGGTTTTGCCTTCAAGTTTGAAGGTTCTATCAATATTACGGCTGCCGGTACTTATACTTTCTTCACTCGTTCCGATGACGGCAGCGACCTTTGGATAGGCAATACCCGTGTGGTAAACAATGATTTTGACCAAGGAATGACCGAACGCAGCGGTACCATTACGCTAACGCCCGGTTCGTATCCTTTAATGGTGCGCTATCGCCAATCTACCGGCGGATTCGGTTTGGAAGTGCGCTGGCAAGGCCCCGGAATTACCAAGCAGTTGATTCCGTCAAGTGTGCTGCGCGACAATTTTACGCCTACGGGAATCCCCGAAATGCCTACCAACGTTACTGCGACGGCCAACAGCTACAGCCAAATAACCGTAAGTTGGACAGACAACAGCAATAACGAAACAGGCTTTGAAGTGTTCCGTTCGCTGAACGCTGTTGATGGCTTTGTATATATTGGTACAGCGCCTGCCAATACTACCACTTATGTTGATACAGGTTTGCAGCCCAACACCACCTATCATTACAGAGTTCGCTCAACAGCATCTTCGGGCAATTCGGCTTTTGAGTCTACTACACTGAACTGGTCGTATTATGAAGGCTCATTTACCAGCCTTACACAAGTAGCTTCTTCGCTGGCGCTTACAAGCGGCATATCTACGAATTTTTCGCTTGCGCCGCGCCTGCGCGATACAAACTTTGGCTTTGTATGGACAGGCTTTTTGCAAGTGCCTGCGGCAGGTACTTATACCCTGTTTACTCGCTCCGACGATGGCAGTGATTTGTGGATTGGCTCTACCCGCGTAGTTAATAACGACTTTAATCAGGCAATGACCGAACGCAGCGGTAGTTTTAACTTCCCTGCGGCGGGAGCTTACCCGATTACGGTACGTTATCGCCAAGCTACCGGCGGATTCGGTTTGGAAGTGCGCTGGCAAGGCCCCGGAATTGCCAAACAACTGATTCCGGATGCTAACCTCAGCCGTGCGCTGAACCGCGCCACCACGCTGGCCGCACCGATAGGAGTACCTGCTGCCCCCGAGGGTTTAACGGCTAACAACATTACGCCTTCTTCCATTGAGTTGGTGTGGCTCGACAATTCTACTAATGAAGAACGCTTTGATATTTTCCGCTCTACCGACAATGTAAACTTTACCAAAGTTGGTCAGGCGAATGCCAACAACTCGGAAGAGGCTTTCTACACCGACAGCAACTTGGCAGGCAACACGCGCTACTACTACCAAGTGGTTGCGGTCAATATTGCAGGTGCTTCTGCTCCTACAACGGGTGATTTTATGACAGGCAACAATGCGCCTGTAATAGAGGCTATCCCTAACCATACGGCGCGTGCAGGACAGGCATACACAATCTACTTGCGGGCATCAGACCCCGATGGAAATACTGTATCGTTCAGCGGTCTGGGTTTGCCGGGCTTTGCAAGCATCAGCAACACGGGCAATGGCAGAGCCACCCTGCAAATCAGCAACAGCAATACTGCGGGCAGCTACAACCTGCAAGTTCGCGCAACCGATAATCTGGGTGCACAGGCCAACGCTTCCTTTACGCTGACCATTAACAACAATCAGTTGCCGGTGTTAGCTGTTGCGCCCGGTGTTACCGTTACGATGGATGAAGGCGATATCCGCAATCTGACGATTACTGCTACCGATGCGGACGACGACGTACCTGTTATTGCTGCGGTTGATTTGCCTGCTTTTGCCACACTGACACAAGGCGCTCCGGGTTCTGCCACTCTGCGTTTGGCCACCCGCTTTATTGACCAAGGCACTCATATCATCCGTATAACAGCTACCGATGCGGCGGGTTCACAAGTATCTCAAATTGTGAATGTTACGGTTAATAATGTGAACCCTAATTTCCGCGTGATGATTAACTTCAACAGTGGTAACGATGCACAAGGCGTAGCCCCTGCACCATGGAACAACACCGCCCGTGAACCTGTAACAGGCATGACCATCAGCAACCTGTTAAACGATGCAGGACAGAATTCCGGTATCGGCCTGACTTTCCCTACACCATGGGGCGGCGTGTTTAATGCCGGTGCCAACACTGCCGGTGCGGTGCCTAACAGCGTACTGCGCGAATACTATTGGTTCGGTATTTTCTGGGGGCCTAATACGACCAGCCTAAAAGTTACGGGCTTGCGTAGAAACCTGCCAATTTCGTTCCGTTTCCTTGCCAGCAGCGTATTCCGCAACGGCGGCGTTACCGACAACGGCTCTACCGTATTTGCCATCGGCGACCGCTCTGTATCTGTTCGTGCAGAAGGCAACACAGGAACATTCGGTTCATTAGACAATATTTTGGCAGATGACAACGGCGAGGTTACTATCAACCTTTCCAAAGATGCCAACAACGCCGAGCCTTCTGCGGGCTACCTCAATGCAATGATTATTGAGTCTAATTTTGACGGCAGCCTACCCGATGCGCCATCCAATTTGAAACTTGCCATTCAGCCGCAAACCGGCAGCATATTGGTAACTTGGCAGGATAATGCCAACAATGAGGACGGCTATGAAGTATGGCGCGCTACCTCTGCCCAAGGGCCGTTTACACTTGTGCATACTACCCAAGCGAATGTTACCTCATTCCATGATTTAACGGCTTTCGGCACATCGTATTTCTTCTATCAGGTGAGGGGTATCAATATGAACGGCGCATCACCATTCACCAAAGTGGTGAGCATTGTTACGCCCAACTTTGCGCCACGCTTCGATAACGTAAGAAACTTCCGCCTGCGCGATACAGAGTCTTTGTCTTACGATTTTATCGTATTTGACAGCCCGTCGGACAATGTGCAGATTTCCATTGCCAATCTACCGCCTTTTATTACGTTCAATGATATGGGCGGCGGTATCGGCCGAGTAGTTATTGCTCCTACACGCAGCAGCATCGGTACTTACAAGAACATTGTGCTGACTGCTATTGACAATAAAGGCGTATCAAGTACGGCTTCGTTTGAGGTAGTGGTTACAGACAACCGCATCACAACATACTATGTAAACATGAATGCCGTAATGCCTGCACCTGCTCCATGGAACAACTTTAATAAACAACCTACGTTTGGCGCGAGCCTGCAAAACATCAAGGATGAACGCGGCAATAACAGCCCCATAGACCTTGTTTTCCAAGCGGGTTGGGGCGGTGCCAATAACGGACAGGAGCAGCAATATCTGGGGGTAACTTTCGGCGACAACTCCATGGAACTGCCCGACGTGGTGATGCAAACCTTCGTGTTTGACGTATGGTGGGAGCCCAACAAGGAAGTGTTACTGACCGATTTGCATCCTGACAAACGCTATAATCTGGCCTTGATGTGCAGTTGGAACACAGGCGGCCTCCATACCACTACCGTTACCATCAATGGCGTATCGCGCAGCGTGCAGGCGGCAGGTAATTATACCAACTTCATCCGCTTCACCGACATACAGCCCGATGCCAACGGCAGAATCAGTATGATATTCTCCCGTTCTGGTTTTGTGATATGGAACGCTTTGATTATTGAGGAGTTTGATGCAACACCTGCCATCCCGAACCTGCCCGGCAACCTGACCGCCGAAACTGCGGGCTTGACAAGCATCCGCCTCAACTGGCGTAACCATGGCGGAAGTCCTGTATCTTTTGAAGTGTATCGTTCAGGAAATCCTACCACAGGTTTTGTGCTGGCGGCTACCGTTCCTGCTACTGCCACTACCTACACCGACAACGGCTTGGTAAGCAACCGCCGCTACTACTATCGCTTGCGTGCCATCAACGACAACGGTCAGTCCGATTTTACAGGTGTAGCCACTGCCGTTACGGCTTCACAGATTGTGAATATCAATTTCAACCACAACAACCAGAACAATGCTGCTGCTCCGTGGTACAATACCAACAGCACCCCATCCGGTGGTACACTTGGCCGAGCACTGCTTTCAAACATTCTCAATACTGCGGGCACAGGTTCGGGCATTAACATCCACTTGGACAATTACTTTGACGGTTCCAATCCGTTCGGGCCTAATACGGGCAACAACAGCGGCGTAGTACCCGATAACGTGATGCGCACCTTCTACTTCACAGAGGTTGGCACAGAAGGCCGCCTGCGCTTGTCAGGATTGAACAACTCCCTGCAATACAACCTGACTTTCTATGCAGGCACTACCTTCCAAGATTTCAACGGCAACACTATTTACACGGTAAACGGCAACCGTCACGCTGCCCTGAATCCGCAAAACAATACGACCAATGTGATTCGCATCAATAATGTCAGCCCTGTGAACGGACAAATTCCAATTGCCGTAAAAGGTGCGCCAACCATTCAGTACGGCTATATCAACGGTTTGACTATCCACGTATTCAACCCTGCTGCGCCTGATGCCAGCAACCCCGTAACCCGTACAGAGGCAGAAGAAAATGCGCCGGAAGGTCGTCGTTCGACAGACGGTATGACCGTGAAGCCGGAGGAGCACGGCGTGGTTTTTCCCAACCCCTTTGCTCAGGAACTGAAAGTAAAACTGAACATTGAACAAGAGCAGGAAGTAGCCTTCACCCTGTTCGACGGTGCCGGACGCGTTATCATGCAAGACAACCGCTACCTGTACGAAGGTTTGCAAGTGGCGCAAATAGATGTTTCCATGTTAGATTTGCCAACGGGTCTGTACTACCTGAAAGTAGAAACCGCTGACGGCAGAAAACGAACCGTTAAACTGGTGAAAGATTAGCGGAAAAACCGCTTCATTAAAATTCGGGCAATCTGCAAAGGCTGCCCGAATTTTTTTGTCTGCCGAATGTTTCCGTTATTACTGCCGATTTTTACGACTGGCCAATGAATCAAACCTACATTCCTGCATTAGACGGCACCCGTGCGCTGGCAGTATTGTTAGTGATGTTGTTTCACTTTCACCAATATCCTTTCGGCAGTTTTGGGCTGGATTGCGGTTGGGTAGGCGTACAACTGTTTTTTGTACTCTCGGGCTTTCTGATTACCCGCATCCTGTTGCATGAAAAGCAAAAGCCGCTCGGCAGCTACCTGAAACGATTTTATTGGCGGCGAACCCTGCGCATTTTTCCCGTGTACTTTGCCTACCTGTTTGCAATGGCGGCGCTGTTTCTGCTCATTGGCGAGCCCGATACTTTTGACCGCTATGCGCTGTCGCTGTTTACCTATACCTACAACTACTCCCGCTTGTTTGCCGACTGGCAGCACAGCCCGATGATGACTCACCTTTGGTCGCTTTGCGTAGAAGAGCAATTCTACCTCCTCTGGCCATTTATTGTCTATTTTTCGTCTGAAAAGTGGCTCAAACGCATTATAGTGAGCTTGTGGCTGCTTTGTCCGGCGATTCGCTGGTTGCTGGCCATGTATCTGCGCAACCATTTGCCCGATGAGGCAGCGGGCGAAGCGGTTTACTGGTTCACTTTCAGCCATTTTGATGCTTTTGGTACGGGAGCGGCCGTTTACCTTTTTCAATGGCCGCAACATCCGAAGGCAGCAGAGCGGTTTTGGGTATTGTTGGGGGGGCTGCTTGCCGCAGGTTTAGCCAATTACTACTTTTCCGAAGTACCTATGCACCCTACGGCTATCGGCTTCCCGACAGGAGGACTGTCTAACGGGCAGCACGTATGGTCTTATACACTCCTGAACTTCACTTTTGCCGCCTTGCTTGCCTTGCTGATGCGTTTGCCGCAAAAAAATACCTTCTTCACACAGCCCGTCATGCTGCGGGTTGGGCAGGTTTCCTATGGGGTATATCTGTATCATTGGGCAGTTTTGGGCGTAATAGCCAAATTGTTGCCTCCCGAGCCCATGGATTTATGGTTCAGTATTGCCCTGTTTGCGGTCTATTTTACATTGGTGTACGGCGTAGCATGGCTCAGCTTCCGATTTTTTGAGTCGCCATTGCTTCGCTTCAAGGGGCACTAAGCCTGTAATGTGCTTCCACGGGATTGTGTTCGTTGGGTGTAAACGAGGGATGCGTTTGATAATATACGGGCTTCAGCCTGTCGTTTGTCAGCAGATAGTCAATGCGAATGGGTGCTAACCGACGACTGTAACGGAAAGTAGTGCCCCATCCGCTGCCTGCTTCACAAAAAGCATCGGTAAAACCTTCTTGTGTCAGTTTGCGATAGGCATAACTCAAACCTATTTCGTTCAAGTCGCTGCACAAAATTGTCGGATAGGGCGAGCGTGCAAGAAAACGCGCCAGACTGTCGGCTTGTTCCGCCCGTTCAATGGCGCGCTGAAAGTAGCGGCGAAAATGCCAGCGCGTAAACTCATGTACAAAAAACTGATTAGAGGTCAGGTGCGCATTTACTACCCGCAGCGTATCCGAGCCAATATTGACATCGGCAAAAATGGCGATGTTTCGGTTTGAGTCTTTAATGACAACTCCCTGATTAACAATCGGATATTTTGAAAAAATAATCAATCCGAAAAAAATCAGCCCGCCGTGGCGCTCTTCGGGGTCGGGAAAAGCCACATAGGGCATGTTGTGCGAAATAGTTTTCCGGGCATTAAAAATTTCAGATTGGGGGTCATCAAAAAACTCCTGTATGCACTTAATGTCGGCCTGTTTACCGGCTATCCATTCCTTGCTTTGCAGAGCTTCGCGGTTGGCCTGCTTGTCAAAGTACGCATCGGAATACAGCGACCTGTTGTAGAAATGCCCCGCATTAAAGGAAATCACACGGATGGCCTTTGCTTCATCTGCCGCATGGTAAACCGGAGGAACGCCCGGCTGCCAAAATATATGGCCGTACATGCCGCCTGTCCACAACAAGGCAATGGCGGGAAACCATGCGGCATGGCTGCGTTGCAAGGCAGAAAGCAACAACCACATGCCATTAACAACTGTCAGAGGAATAAGCATTAACGTCAGCAGCGAAGCAATCGGATACACTGCCGGCGAAAAACGATTGGCATACAGGGCAACAATTGTTGTGGCAAAAAGTATAATTGTTGCAAACCACCACAGGCGGCGCAACCATATCAAAAAATTGCTTTTTTTTGACGGGGGAATTTGAACAGACAGAATTTGTGTGAGCGTTTGCATGAATTGTTTTACGCAATTTAGCAATGTAAGGTTTGATATTAAAATATAACTTTGCCATTATTGAAATGCTACAAAAAACATCCGATAAACTTTTGAAGCGCCTATCTGCCTTTTTTATACTGATTGGAGTAATTGTAAGGTTCAGGCAGTATTTTCACAATAAAAGTTTGTGGTTAGATGAAGCCATGCTTGCATTGAACATTATCAACCGCAACTATGAGCAGTTGCTGCAAACGCTGGATTATCAGCAAATGGCGCCGCCTGCATTTCTTTGGGTGAGCAAGCTGGCGGGCAGTTGGCAAGGATATACGGAATGGGGCTTGCGTTTGTGGCCGTTTTTGGCAAGCCTGTTGGCCTTGCTGCTGCTTTGGCAACTGCTGAAAAGTTTGTCGGCTTCTGCTGCCGAACAGTTGGCTGTAATAGTATTGTTTGCCTGTTCGTTTCGCCTTTCGTACTATGCGGGTGAGTTTAAACAATACAGCAGCGATGTTTTTTGGGTCATGCTATGCTTATTGCTTGGCTTAAAAGCCGACCTGTTGCAAAGTTGGCGGAAGGCAGCAGCCGTATTGCTGGCGGGTGCAGTGGGTTTATGGTTCAGCCATCCGCTGATTTTTGTGCTGGCCGGCATAGGGTTTTATCAGCTTTGGCAGTGGCAGTTGCAACGCAAACCTGCGGACTTGCTGCCGCTTGCCGCTGTCGGAGGGGGATGGTTGATGAGCCTGGGCATACAGTACGTGTTCATTTTGGCAAAAGATACTAATCGGGCTGCCATGCAGGACTACTGGAAAGAGGCCTTTCTGCCTGTGCCCCCTCACGGAAAGGCAGAACTGGAGGCATGGCTAAATATTCCTCAGCAATTATTTTACAGCACGCTGGGTATCAATAGCATCGGCTGGTTGCTGATATTTATCGTACTGGCAGGGGTTATATTGCTGTGGGAACAAAAAAGGTATTGGGTAATGGCATTGCTGCTGCCCCTGCCGCTGATAATTGTTGCTTCCGTATTGAAAATTTATCCTTTCAGCAGTCGCCTGCTGTTATTCCTCACCCCACCCACAGCCCTTTTAACGGGAATGGGCATTGTTGCCATCATCAAGCGATTGAATCATCCTGCCCTTACGCTGTTGTTGGTGTTGCTTGTTTTCATACAACCTGTTGCACTGGCAACCCTGCACATCTTTAAGCCGATAGAAAACGAAGAAATTAAACCGCTTTTGCGCTACTACGAACAAAATGCCCGTGCGGATGATGTGTTATACATCTATTACGGCGGCGGCAATGCGGCCAGATACTATGAGACCATCGGGTTTGCAAAACTGCCGGGCCGCGTAATTTACGGCAATTTTGACCGCAACAACCCATTGCGAGGCATTGCTCAGGATGTTTCCCAACTGCCAATTGCCGAATCGCGCCGTATTTGGGTGCTGTTCAGCCACATACTGAACAAGGAAGACCTTTACACACGGGAATTATTGGGGTCTTACAAAGAAGGAAAACTTATGCAAAAAGCCACGGGAACCGAACTGTACTTGTTTGAATAAAATGGGCGGCAACCCTAAGCTATTGGCAATCAGCACAAATTTTATGGCACTCCGGCAACTGATATTAACCGAATTGCGGCAGTTCTGGCGCGAGCCCGGCGCGCTTTTCTGGACATTGGTTTTTCCACTAGGCTTGGCAGGCGCACTGGGGCTGGGTTTCAGCAACCGCAGCGAGCCCACCTATGCCATTGGTATAGAAGCAGGCGAAATGCCGCCTTTTCTGCAAACCGTACGGCAAGCGCCGCAATCAAAATTTACCATCCGCCAAATGAGCAGGCAGGCAGGGCAAACCGCTATCAAGCGCGGCGAAATTCTGTTGTTTGTAGGCAAAGACAGCAGCGGCACTTTCGCCTTCCACTTTGACCCCGCCAACAGCGAAGCCGCACAGGCATTTAACGTACTGGAAAATACGATACTGAAACAACAGTTGAACGCATCCCCGCTGCGCATAGCCCCTGTTACTACCCAAGGTTATCGCTACATAGATTTTCTCATCCCCGGCTTGCTGGCCATGAGCATCATGAACTCTTGCATCTGGGGCATCGGTTGGTCGCTGATAGAATACCGCATGAAGAAATTGCTGCGACGCATGGCGGCAACTCCCATGCGCAAAACAGATTTTTTGCTGGCGCAAATGATTACGCGCCTTCTGCTGCTGGCGTTAGAATTGGGGCTGCTCATCGGTTTTGCCTATGCCTTTTTTGGGGTAATTGTACAAGGGGCGTGGTCGGCTTTTCTGCTGCTGGTGTTGGCAGGTACGTGGGCTTTTTCGGGATTGGCCTTCCTAATGTCGAGCCGAACGGCCAAAACCAACATTGCCAATGGCCTCATTAATGCCATCACCTTGCCCATGACCGTTGTTTCGGGTGTGTTTTTCAGCTATCAAGGCTTCCCCGAGCCATTGGTTGCATTTATCAAGTGGTTGCCGCTCACCTTGCTGGCCGATAACCTCCGCAGCGTTTTCAACGAAGGCTACGGCGTGGCACAGGTAGCTCTGCCCGCAGCGGTACTTTTCGGGCTGGGCAGCCTGCTTTTTGCCGTTGCCCTGCGGATTTATAAATGGCAGTAGAGAATGGTTGATAGTGTTTAATATATCAAACATTTTTTGTATTTTTGTTTTATATATCAAACATTATGAAATCTCAGGCAGTCATATTATTACCTACTGCAAAGCGAGTATTAGAACAGTTTGGAGAATCTATCCGTCTGGCACAGCTGCGGCGTAAAATCAGCACAACCTTGCTTGCCGAGCGGGCAGGTATCAGTCGTTCTACCTTGTGGCAAATTGAAAAGGGAACCCCTACGGTTGCCATTGGTGCCTACATACAAGTGCTATTCGTTATGGGGTTAGAAAAAAACTGGCTGGCCGGTGTTACCGAAGATCCCTTAGGGCGCAAACTGCAAGACATCGGACTGATTACCAAAAAGCGTGCGCCAAAGCGTCGTAAAAAAAGCAACAGCGATGAAGAGAATTGAGGTGTATATTTTCTTTGTAAGATATAAATGATTGAAAATAAGCATATTAAACCCCGATAGACAGCTGATTCTATCGGGGTTTAATGTATACCTACGCAATAGCCCGCAACGTGGCAGGAGGCTCCAGATAGCCGGAAAGTCGCCAGCAAACCTGCCAAACCTGCCTGATTTGTTCATGCGAGAGTTGGAAGGGGGCATGTTCGGAGTTGTCGCTCAGGCAGGTAATCAGCCCCTCTTGCGGCAGTCGGTTTTCAATGCGTTTTACCTGCAAGCCGTTTTCTTCGCTTTCTACCAAACAAACCTCTTGTTGTGGCAACTCCTGCCAACGATGGCGCTCAATTTCCTTGCAAATAATAATATCGCCGTGTTGTAAAGTAGGAGACATACTGTCGCCGCGAACAGTTACGGCAATGTGCCTGCCACCCCGCACCAAATGGTGCGGCAAATGGATGACTTCTTCCGAAGCAATGTAGGAGCTTTCGGGCAAATAGCCGCCTTTGCCATTGGCGGCCGCTTTTACATCCAACAACGGGATGCTGCGCATGTTAGCTGCCGCAGCTGCCGATTTTTCCTCCATTGTCTGCTTAAGCATTTCTCCGTATCCGCTAATCAGCCACTCTATTTGTACTTGCGGATAGGTTGTGCAGATTTTGTGCAGCATATCAAAACCGGGTTTGCTCTGCTGTTTGCCGTTGGTGTAATTATTAATAACGGCAGGGCTTACCCCGAGCGATTCGGCGAATCGCTTTTCGCTGCCCCCGCAGTAGTGGTCTATCAGCAGGGTAATGCGTTGTCCGACGGTGGTTTCCATAAGTTTCAATAATTAAATAAAATATTTTTCAATAACTATTGATTGTTTCCAGAAAAGTGTTTTATCTTTGTTCAATAATTAATGCAAACATAAACAATGAAATTCAATAAGTAAAGATTGTAACCAAGAAAATTTCTGAATTACAGTTCTTTACAAACCGGATTGCCCCGTAACTGATTAATTGATTACTATAATTATTGAACAGAGCCATGAACGAGCTTTATGTAAAACTCAGAAGAAATCTCGGCCTCTCGCTAATCTTACTGATTGGTTTAGGAGTTGAGTTCAGCAATTTCCAAAGCATGTTCGTTAAATTCATGCTGCAGTATCGCCCCGACTGGGGAGCTTTCAACCACATTCCGGCGATTTTCCTCAGTGCCTTTTTGCTGTTGTGCATTGTTATTTTCGGTATTCGCCGCCAAGTTGCGCTCTCATGGTTTTTGGCGCTGCTGACCTGCGTTATCTCTTTTGCCGTGTACAGCCGCATGAATCTTTCTTGGAATTGGGACGAGATGAACGAAATTCACTTCGTAATTTTGATTCTGTCGGGTATGCTTCCTTTGTTGGTAGCTTACAGCACGCACCAGATTACGCACGACAACGAAGCAACATTTGACGAAATGGAGGAGTACGAGCGCCGCCACAGAAAGCCTGCCCGCCAGTCGGGCGGCAATTACAGCAACCCGCCGCGCTATCAGGTGCAAGAGCAGTACCCGCACAACTATGCACAACGCCATGCCCCGCAGGCAAAAACACAGCCGCCGCGCGACGTTCCCAGAGGTAAGTACGGAATAGGCGAAGTGGATGAGTTCCGCCGCGAACCTGTGCAGCGCACCATATACCGCCAACCCGAAAACTACGTACCGCCTATGTATGAGCCTTCTTACGAGCCAACACCACAGCCGGAATATCGCCCGCCAGTGCCGCCCCAACCCGATGCGGACGAGCACTCACATACCAAATATGCCCAATTGAAGCCTACGCCACGGGTGGTTCGCCCGCAGGTACAGGTAGAGCCGGAAGAAAAGCAGCCCGCCGTGCAGTTTGCCGAACGCCGCGAGGTATTGCTGAAAGTGGATAAACCACGCGAGGGGGCAACCGACCGCAAACCCGCAACAAACAAACCCGCAAGCGGCTACTTGATTACTTGCCAACATTGCGGTGCACAGAGCATGAAAAAAAGCAAGGCTGCCAAATATTGTTCGGAAGAGTGCCGCAACGAAGCCAATAAGAACAAAGCCGGCAATGCAAGCTCAGCAACAACAGGTGTTGCCTTTGAAATGAAACGCGACGAGTACGACACCAAAGGCATCATGGAGTGGGTAAACGTGGGCTGAAAAGCATGCTTTGAAAATTTTTGGGAAGCTCCTTTTCAGTCAAAAATCAGATGTGGCTAATTGTCAGTCAAATCCCGATTTGTGCAATTGTATCTTTTAATGAACTTGATTTTACACGAAACCAATCAGGCGAATAAAGCCGTTATTTGCAAAACCAAACAGTGCAGATTACCATGAAAACCACAAAATCCATCCTTGCGCCTCAATTGAGTTGCCGGCACTGCGGCAAGCAGATTCAGTACGTTACCAGTGCCGAGCAGCAGTTTTGCTCCAATACCTGCCGCAGCAGCTTTAACCAGTCGGTGCGATTGCAGCAGCAAACCCGCCTGACAGTTTCGCACCTTGCTACTGCGCGCCGCAGCGGAGCCAAAAAAGCACAGCCCGAAGCAGCCGTAATGCAGGCACAGCCCGTAATGCCCCTGAAACCAAGTGCAGAAGTGGCAGCCTTTGCCAAAGATGCTACACCCGAGCAACTGTTGGCGCTGTTGGAAAAAACCCTTGTGGAATTGGCAGAAGCCAAAGCGCAAAATGCTGTTTTTCAGGAAGAACTCGGCAAATTTCGCAGAGTGGCCGGTAATCTGTTCTATCTGGCAAGCTGATACAACGCCGCACAGCCGTCAGATGGCCTCCAAAGCATTTTAATCATGGTTACTTTGAACAAAGCTTAACGTTGTGAGGTTTTAACATAGTTTGATTCATTTCACACGTTAAATTTTGGGGATAAGAAAAAGCCTGATAGCATCTATCAGGTTTTTTTATTTAATTCAGGGGCACAACCCAAACCTTTCATGACACCATTTACAGCCGAATTGCTCGGTACATTCCTCTTGATTCTTTTCGGCAACGGTGTTGTTGCCAATGTAGCACTGGCTCGCACCAAGTCGCAAAACGGCGGCTGGATAGTTATTACGCTGGCTTGGGGGCTGGCAGTCGCAATGGCCGTTTATGTAGTAGGGCGCATCAGCGGTGCGCATTTGAACCCCGCCGTAACGTTGGCAATGGCCTCCACAGGTGCATTCCCGACGGCAGACGTGCCGACCTACCTGCTGGCGCAGTTTATCGGTGCTTTTTTGGGGGCTGCCCTTACTTTTGCCTATTTCCGTCCGCACTTTGCCGCCACCGCAGACAAAGACACAAAGCTGGCCGTATTTGCTACCTCTCCGGCTATCAACAAACCGCTGAACAACCTGCTGAGTGAAATTATCGGCACGTTCGTGCTTGTATTAGGCATTATGGGCATCGGTGCAAACCAACTTGCCGATGGTATCAATCCGCTGCTGGTAGGCTTATTGGTTGTCCTCATCGGATTGGCGCTGGGAGGCACTACGGGCTATGCCATCAACCCCTTCCGCGACTTAGCCCCAAGGCTGGCGCATTTTCTGCTCCCCATTCCCGACAAAGGCAGCAGCAATTGGGGTTATGCTTGGATACCCGTTGCAGGGCCTGTTCTTGGCGGAACGGCTGCTGCACAGTTTTTTGACGTAGTTGTTAAAGGCAATTCGGCAGGAACACTTTTTTACATCAGTATTATTCCTGTTGTGCTTCTCTTCGTTTGGAATGTTTTTAAGGATTAGCTGATGCAAAAAACGCTCGTATTATACGCCCGCATTTGACGCCAAATGCCAAAAGCAAGGGTTTATACAAAAGCGCAAGTGGTTTGCAAAATGCTTTTTGTAAGTTGTTGAAAAACAACTATTTAAACTTGACAGGTTTTGAAAACCTGTCAAGTTTGAGTATAACTGCAAAACTTGGATGAAAAGCTACCCTAAAGCCGGGTTAAAAAAACTCTTATGAAAAAACTCCCCGGCTTTGATAGGGTTGAGCACGAAACCTTAAAGCATTTAAAGAAGTTATTCTTGAAACACCCCCTCCCCTACAATCTCGCCGTTACCTGCGATTTATCGTAGAAGCCCTTCACATCGTAAATCACTGTCTTTTCGTGCTTCAATGAGTTGAGCTCCAAGTCTTTGAACTCTTTGTGTGCCACGGCAAGAATAACTGCATCGTAGGTGCCGCCAATGCTCGGCAGCAAGTCAATGCCGTATTCGTGGCGAACTTCCTCGGGGCTTGCCCACGGGTCATATACATCCACGTGTGTACCGAATTCCTTCAATTCGCGGATAACGTCAATCACTTTGGAGTTTCTGATATCGGGGCAGTTTTCTTTGAAAGTAATGCCTAATACGAGCACTCTTGCGGTTTTAATATTGGTGCTTTTGTGAATCATCAGCTTCACTACCTTTTGGGCGATAAAGGTGCCCATGTTGTCGTTGATGCGCCTGCCCGACAAAATAACCTGCGGGTGATAGCCGATGCTTTCTGCCTTGTGTGTGAGGTAGTACGGGTCAACGCCGATGCAGTGCCCCCCCACCAAACCGGGCGAAAAGGGCAGAAAATTCCACTTCGTGCGAGCACTGGTGAGTACTTCCTTCGTATCAATACCCATTCGGTCAAAAATAAGTGCCAGCTCGTTCACAAAGGCAATATTGATATCGCGCTGGGCATTTTCAATAACTTTGGAGGCTTCTGCCACCTTAATAGAGGGTGCTAAATGTGTGCCTGCATCAATAATGGAGGCATACAATGCCTGAATTGTTTGGGCAGCCTCCGGCGTACTGCCGCTGACTACCTTTTTGATTTTGCGGATGGTGTGTTCCTTGTCGCCGGGGTTGATTCGCTCGGGCGAATAGCCGCAGAAAAAGTCCTGATTGAACTTCAGGCCGCTTTGCTTTTCCAAAATCGGCACACAGTCTTCCTCGGTACATCCCGGATAAACGGTAGATTCGTAAATCACGATGTCGCCTTTTTTAAGGGCTTTCCCGACCGTCGTGCTTGCCGAAATAATCGGCCTTAAATCCGGTTGTTTGTATTCATCTACCGGTGTAGGCACGGTAACGATGAAAATCGTAGCATTGCGGAGCTCGGCAGGGTCGCTGGTATAGCGAATGTGGGTAGCGGCACGCAAGCTGTCCGAATCTACTTCTAATGTGTGGTCGATTCCGTTTTTAAGTTGTTGAATTCTGTTTTCATTGATGTCAAAACCAATAACGGGTTGTTGTTTGCCAAATTCAACGGCCAATGGTAAACCTACATAACCAAGTCCAATAACGGCAATTGTTTGTGTGTTAGGGTTGTTAAGCATGGGAAACTGTATTAACAGGGATTAAAATTTTCTCTTTATCCAATTTCTGATAAACAGAGTTGTTGCTGATATATTCGGGGATAGCTTTCTTCATAATGCGCACCATTTCCATACTGTCCCTTTTTTCCAGCGCATTTCGGAATGCTTCCATGTAGGCACTGACGGTGTTGTACGTATAGCTCAACTTATCTTGACCAATCATAATTTTAGGATGATAGGTCCTAGTTAGCCCTTCCGAATCGGTCAGCAGTTCTTCTATCAGTTTTTCGCCGGGGCGCAATCCCGTAAAATGGATGGCGATATCTTTATCAGGTTCATAGCCTGCCAAACGAATCATTTTTTTCGCCAAATCAACAATTTTCACGGGCTTACCCATGTCAAATATAAAAATTTGTCCGGCAGCACCCATTGTGCTTGCTTCTAATATTAATTGACAAGCCTCGGGGATGGTCATAAAATAGCGGGTAATTTTGGGCGATGTTACGGTAACGGGGCCGCCTGCCTCTATCTGCTTCTTAAATCGCGGAATTACGGAACCGTCTGAGCCCAATACGTTGCCGAAACGCGTAATAATGAATTGCGTATTCGTGTTCATGATGCTTCGGTTGAGCGCCTGCACATAAATCTCTGCCATGCGCTTAGATGCCCCCATCACATTGGTCGGATTCACTGCCTTGTCGGTAGAAACCATTACAAAACGCTCTGCCTGATACTTTACGGCAAGGTCTGCCACTATTTTAGTTCCAATAATATTGTTTTTTACTGCCTCACACGGGTGTGCTTCCAGCATGGGCACGTGCTTGTATGCGGCGGCATGATAGACAATGTCGGGTTTGTATTGCATAAAAACTTCCTCCATTCTGGGCAAGGACGCTATGTTGGCCAATACAGGTACAACATCATCAAAAAATACCTCTTCCTGAATGGCCAGATGCAACTCGTGCAGCGGCGACTCGGCCTTATCCAGAATAATGAGTTGTACAGGGTTCAGATGGGCTATTTGGCGGACAAGTTCGCGCCCGATGGAGCCGGCAGCACCCGTAACAAGCACTTTGCGACCTTTCACAAATTGCATGATGTGCCTGCTGTTCAATACTATCGGGTCGCGTTCCAACAAGTCTTCAATGTTGATTTGCTGCAATTGTTTTACCTGAAAACTGCCACCCGACCACAAGTGAACCGGAGGAATTTTCAGCACCTCCAAACCCATTTGCAGGCAATAGTCCGCAAAAGCCTGATACTTACCTGTCAGTGTGTTTTGCGCAATCACCACTTTGTGCACGCCGTATTTTTGGATAATCTGGTCAAGTTGCTCATGGTTGCTGATTACACGGATGCCATCCAGCAACTTATAGGTAGTCGTAGGGTCTTCATCAAAAAATGCCACGATACGATAGTTAAACAATGCATCATTTTCCATGGTGCGCTTAGTGGCAAGTGCCCAATTGCTTGCCCCGCATATCACCACATTAACCTTTCTTTGCTGCGACACTTGTTGCTCCGGCTTCACATACCGATAAAATATGACCAGCCCAAACCGATAAGCCAGCATCAATACAAGCGTAAGTATTGCACAAATAACGGCTATCGAAAAAGAATAAGCGTGGCTCATCTGAGGTACTATGCTTGCGTAATACACCATCACAATGATGGCATCGCTTACCACTAAGGCAGAAAAGATGCGCATAACATCGTGTACACCGGCATATCTGATAATACCTGAGTACGTTTTAAAATAATAAAACGCAATACCTCTGGCAATAACAATCACTAACAAAGTAGCAGGGATTGCTTCTACTATATCGCTTCTCACCTCCATATTGAACCGCAATGCAACGGCTGCCACGAAGGCGAAAACAGACAGAAATAAATCGATGGATGCTATCGGCATTTGATGCATGAATGCACGATTAAGCAACTTTTTAACATTTTCCATACATAAAAAATTTAATGTATTATAAATGGCTATATAAAGATATAAATAGATTTCAAATTGAAAATTTTTATCATTTTTTTATCTTTATTAAAAAAATACAACACTATTTAGAATCCACGTCCTACAAAACCACATCTAAAATAGTTAAAACAGCACTTTTATAGATAATATGAGCAATAACTATCGTAATTATACAATACCATGTCTTATCCATAAGCTATATTAAAAAGCAATTAAGCAAATAAAATTAATGTAATATTTGTTCAATTTTTAGCAAAATTTTATCTATTAAATACTTTTTAGAAAGGATTACTATTGTTGATATTTTATAAAAAACGATTGATTTGCATTCTTTTTTTGGATACAAAAGCCCACCACGTCCGAATTTTTTCGGACGACACTTTCACAACCGAATAACTAAGACAACTTAATTTTGAGGTAGTTACAGCATACCCCTTACAGACCGTATGAATAGGTAACTATTGATAAATCGGGAAGGGTATGCTAAACTCTGTTTTGCATGTGCTTTAGCCGGCTGCTATATCCACACCGCATTGGTTTTTACGCTTTCTGCCGCTTCGCGAATTCTGGCGCGGTCTTCAGGCGTAAGATTAGAGCCGGAAGGTAAGCACAAGCCCCGTTCAAACAGGAACTCCGAGGTACCGTCGCCATAGAAAGGACAGTCAGCATAAATGGGTTGCAGGTGCATCGGCTTCCAAAGCGGACGCGATTCTATGTTATCTGCCGCCAGTGCCAAGCGCATATCCTCACGGGTAAAGCCTGCCTCCTCGGGGTCTATCAGAATACAGGAAAGCCAACGATTGGCCAGCACCCCTTTTGGTTCGCGCAGGAACGATACACCCGGCCACCTGCCCAACCATGACTCATAAAAATCATGATTGGCGCGCCGCTGTGCTACCCGTTGGTCAAGAACTTCTATCTGACCTCTGCCAATAGCCGCGCAGACGTTACTCATCCGATAATTGTAGCCAATCTGCGTGTGCTGATAGTGTGGTGCAGCATCTCGCGCCTGTGTGGCCAAGAATCGGGCTTTTTCTATCCATTCTTTGTTGTTGGAAAGCAGCGCCCCGCCGCCCGAAGTGGTAATAATTTTATTGCCGTTAAATGAAAAAATACTCATATCGCCAAGCGTGCCACATGGCCGCCCGTAATAAACGCTGCCCAAGGCTTCTGCCGCATCTTCTATCAGAGGGATGTCATACTCGCGGGCAATGGCCAGTATTTCGTCGGCTTGTGCGGGCATCCCGTACAAATGCACATAGATAATAGCTTTGGGTTTTTTACCACGACGCAGGCGGTCTTTAATAGCGGCACGAAGATGCACGGGACTCATATTCCATGTGTCGGATTCACTGTCCACAAAAACAGGCGATGCACCCAAATAAACTATCGGGTTAGATGTGCCGCAAAAAGTCATTGATTGGCAAATAACCTCATCGCCTTGGCCTACACCCAACAGAATGAGTGCCAGATGAATGGCTGCCGTTCCCGAGCTGAGCGCTGCAACGTGAGCCGCACCCGTATAATTCTGTAAATCGTGTTCAAAGCCATCCACATGAGGTCCCAGCGGGGCTATCCAGTTTTCGTCGAATGCCTGATTAACATAACGGCGTTCGTGCTCGCCCATATGCGGCGAAGAGAGCCAAATCCTTGATTGGCCGGAAGTCGAAGTTTGCATAAAGTTGTAGTTCTATATATAATGGTACAAGTAGCAGCAAGTATAACTTAGCTATTGCAATATATAAAAGGTTTGAAATATGCGCAAAATAATAATAAATATTACATTAAAAATTTTAAAAAAAACAGCCGAATTTTTGAGTAGAGTCTGCGAACAGCCTACTGTAAATGAGCATAAAAAAAGCACACCTTATGGTATGCTGCGTTTTTTATCAGTATTTTCAAGTGCTTGGATTAGATTTTATATAAATAAAAAAGCATTAAAAAATTACGTACATATAATAATGAAAGGAAAAACTATAAATAACAATAAAAGGAATAATTACGCAGTATGTAGCCAACCCTGTACTCTGGCAGGTACGCCATATGCTTTTGTAAAAGGTGGAATATTACTTACAACCATACTTTGCCCGCCAATAACAGCGCCCTGCCCTATGCGGGCATGCTGCCGCGTGGCAACCCCGATGCCCACGTCCACACATTCTTCCACGTAGGTAAAGCCTGCAAAGTTTACCCCCGGGGCTAAGGTGCTGAACGACGAAATAGTGCAATTATGCCCGATGGCGCAATTCATGTTCATGATGACAAAGTCGCCAATGAAGGTTTCGTGATTGACCGACACGCCCGGGTAGATGATGCTGCCTTTGCCAACGCTTACCCCGTGCGAAAGCCACGCGTTTTTTGACACAAAAGCAGGAAAATCATACCCGCCCGCTGCAATTTTTTCGCATATTTTCCTGCGGATAGTCGGTGAGGCTATGCCTACGGCAACGGCAGTTCCTAAGGGGGCAAAATCGGCGATTTGGTCGGAAGTGCCCAGCACTTCATAGCCGAATATCCGCCGCCCGATTTTCTGCTTGTCGTCGTCCAAAAAGCCGATGATGCGGTAAGGCTGTGCGAAAAGGTCAAGGTTATAGGCTAAAAACCCGCCGACATTACCCGCCCCGATGATGACTAATGGTTTCATAAATAATGCAAACTGTTTACTAATTGCTTGATAATCAGCAATTTTTGAATAAAAAACAAAATGAAACGTCAGCGCAAAATGCGCATCTTTGAATCGCATTTTTACGATGCGAATATAACACGAAGAGGCTGTCCAAAAAGTCTGGATAGCCTCTAATTAATTGATTATCTTTGCTTTGCAAGCAGTATATAAGTGCATGGGCAAAGTAGTCTTTAAGCAGCGACCGGGCAAAAGTCCCGAAC
>NZ_JAJPRF010000014.1 GCF_021206925.1 Rhodoflexus caldus
GCGCCTTGCGGAGGCTAACAACCCTGTTTTACAAGCCATGCTTGCCCATAAAGCACAACCAAACTCTGTTATTGGCTAGTACTTAATGAAAAAGGCCGCCCCTTTTCGGACGGCCTCTTCGTGTTTAACATCCAACCAAATCAAGTTTTTTCAAGATTCTATCGCGCAACTTGCGTTAATTTCATAAGTACTTGTACAGTTCTTCTTTCATGCCCTTTTTGGCAGGCAGTTGCCAGAGCAGTTTGCACCAATTATGATTGCCTTCTATCAGTTCAGGACCTTGTGCGGTAATGGCAATGTCCCAGCCGATAGAGCGACATTCGGGAAAACTTAGCGCGGCTTTTTTGACCATTTCCAAAGTTTCTTGCCAAAAAGGCACTTGAAAACCTACAATCGGTACGCGGGTGACGGGGTGGATGTATTCGTCGGGTTTGGTGATGTCGCTGTACACGCCCGGTCCGCTGACACGCCCCGTTTGGCTGTCAATCGGGGCGGCGATGTTGCCCGCTGCCATGTTGTCCACATGCGAATTAACCGTAATGCGCAAACGGCAGCCCAGCAGTTCCACTTCGTTGTTGCGGTTGAGTTGGGTAAAAATGCGCACCGTATTAAGCCCCGCAGGCGAAAGCCGCATCAAATCGGGGTGCTGCACAATGTACTCTTCCACCAAATCGTTGCCCGTTTGTTCCAAATGCTTGATGAGTTGGTCTTCGTCCATGGTGCGCACATCTACCACTTCCACGCCCACGCCGCACTGCCCGTTGTGGCTTTTGAGCACCAACTTACCCGATGAATTGATGAAAAGTTCGTGCGAAAGGGCTTTATCTTGTTTGAGCGCATCCAGCGATACGTGGCGATGGCGTACAAAATCTTTGAATTTTTGCAAGAATACACGCTTGTCTTCCAAATATACACGGTATTTTTTCGGATTCATGAGCAGTTGGTATTCGTACATATAGCCTGTACCTGCCCATTTTTTCCTTTCTTCGTGCGGCAAATCGTAAAATCGGAATTGGAAATATTCCAAAATGGAAATGTTGTAGCGCAAAACGGCATACAATGCCCTCAGGGCAATACCTGTTTGCGACCAGCCTTTGAGCTCTTGCAAGTGTTTGGCAAATTTCCGATAGCGGGCTTTGTCTAAGCCTTTCAGGTAGTACATCAGATACAGAAGTCGTTTCATTAGTTTGTTCCGTTAAAGGGTTCTACAATCAGGTTTTTTGATACATTGACGCCTTCCCGTTTGAGCACCTTGCGAACGGTGAGCCACAGGATTTTCATATCCAATGCAAAAGAGCAATGGTCTACGTAATAGACGTCGTATTCAAATTTTTTTGTCCAACTGATGGCGTTGCGCCCGTTCACCTGTGCCCAGCCCGTAATACCGGGTTTGACCAAATGGCGGCGGCGCTGTTCGGGCGAATAGAGCGGGATGTATTTAAAAAGCAGCGGGCGCGGACCTACCAAACTCATATCGCCTTTGAGTACGTTAATCAGTTGCGGGATTTCGTCTAAAGAAGTTGCCCGCAGGAATGCGCCTATTTTGGTAGTGCGCAAATGGTTGGGCAGCAGTTGCCCGTTGGCGTCTTTCTTGTCGTTCATGGTTTTGAACTTAATGACGCGGAAAGGGCGTTCGTTCAGCCCCGGGCGTTCCTGAAAAAAGAAAGGCTTGCCCCTGTTGGCAATGAACAAAACGACGGTAATCAGCAGAAAGACGGGGGAAAGCAGCAACAAGGCAACTAATGCTACCGATTTATCTATCAGCGGTTTGAAGAACTTTTGGTACATGGCATCAGGCAGTTTTTGCAGTCATTAAGTTACCCAATTCGTTGGCAGACATAAAATTTACGTCAGGCCATTTTTTGGTCAGTCGGTGCAAAAGTTCTTTGAGCGCCGCAATACCTTTTGCGCGATTTTTCGGGTCTATGTGCCCGCAAAAATTGACGCGGTGCGAACTGATGATAGCGGGGCTTTTCATGCGGAAGGCCGCTTCTATTTGCCCCAATGTATGATTGACCCAATCAAAGCCGCGGTCGTCGGTAGGTTCAAAAACGACGTTGCGCACCATCAGCGCCTGCCCTGCGGCAGTTGGTTTGCCCGTGTAGTTCAGGCTGCGTTGGTGCTGCCCGCTGCCCATGTGCTGGTGGTGGATTTGGTTAATATCAATGTATCGGATGCCTTCCCGATACAGCAAGTCATGGTGCATCGGGTGGATTTTGGACGTGGGCGGCATAAAATGGACGGCGCGGTAGCCGTACACTTCGGCAAAGCGTTGCAGCCCGTCGGTGATGACGGTTTGCAGGCGCTCATTTTCGCTTACGTCCCAAAAGTCAAAGGCGGCGGTGTAGGCAATGGTCGGGTAGTCGCCGTCGGAAAGGCTTGTAAATGAGCGATTTTGCAGCGCGGTGAGCAGTTCGGGGTCGCGGCGCTGCAACTTTTCTTCAAACACTTTCAGGTTGAGATGTTCGCGCCCGTGAAACTGCGGCACCATCAGCCCGCGGGCGATGCTTTCCTGCCACATTGCCCATGCGCCTTCGTAGGCGGCAGGCTGCAAGGCGGCTAATTTTTCGTAAGTCTGCGGCAGTGTTTCGTAGTGGTAGTGCGTGTAGTTTTCCGCTGCCATTTGCTCAAAATTGATGTTGCAGGGCAGCGCAAAAGGCGTAAAAACGGCGTGCCTGCCGTTGGCATCTTTCACCGAAGAGAGCGTTTCGCAGAGCATTTCCAAGTCCTCACGGGTTTCCAGCGTATCGTATGCATCAAAACGCGATTCGGTGCGCAAGCCTGCCTTGTCCATGTTTTGGCGGGCTTTTTTGGAATCTACGCGCACGTTGCCGTAGTCGTCAACAGAAAAAACCACGATTTTACGCCGCGTTTTCCAGCCGAAAAGATTTTTCAGGTGATTGACAATCAGTTGCTTCATAGTTCGGGTTGGGGGATTTCGGATTTAATCGTCAATCGTCAATCGCCCGCAAGGTATTTTTCTACAAAAGCATCGGCGTTGTCGCGCTTGAAATATTGGGCGGCTTTTCGGGCTTGTTGCGCCATGTAAGCATATTGCTGCGGGTTGCGGCTGAGTTCCAAGAGGAAAGCCGCCGCTTCGTCCAATCGGTCGGCGGCAAAGCAGCGCGCATGACCGAACTTTTCGGCGTATTCGTGCAACTGCGAATCTTCACTTGCAATGTAAAGCGACGGAATGCCGTAGCTCATCAGGTTGTACGACTTGCTGGGAACGCTGCCTTTGGCTGTAACCGCATCCAAAATGACCGCGCCCACATCGGCAGCCGACAGCGAATAAGGGAACATATCGTCGGGCTGGAAGGGCAGAAATTGGCAGTTGGGCAGTGCCTTTTCTTTCACCATTTGTTCCAAAACGGGCTTGCGCGGACCTCTGCCGATGATTTGAAACAAGATGTGCCGATGTTCCTGCATTTTTTCGGCAAGGTCTATCAGCAGTTCTACCTGATGGGTCAGCCCGATATTTCCCGAATATTGTACCACAAATTTGTCTTCCAAACCATGCGCTTTGACAAACGGATTGGCAGATTTTTCCACTTTGCGGTCTTCCTGAAAAATAGACCAAATGGGCTGAATGAGCAGCTTTTTTCTGTCCGTGTACTGTTCCAAAAGGTCTGCCATGCGTTCGCCGATGGTAAACAGGCGGTAGGCTTTGGCAAAAGAGCGACGGTTGAGCCGCGCCCACATGCGATACAAAGGGTGCGACTCTTTCATGCCCGTAATTTTGAACGTATCGGGGTACACATCCCAAATAACCATGCTGAACCGATGCGGCAACAGCAGGTTGAGCAGGTAGCCCATCGGCGGAATGGACACAAAAAACACTTCGTAGCCCCGATATTTGGTCTGCAACAGCGCATAGATGCGGACACAAGCCCACAGGTACGACCACATTTTTTTCCACGCGGGGCGCTCTACCCAATGGTTGATGTAAGTTACGGTTACATCGGGGTGCAGTTCTTCGCCTTGTATGTGAACGCTGCCTGTTACCAGCGCCACCCGTTCAAAACGTTGCAAAAAGGCATTGCAAAACCCGACAGTCAGGTAGTTGGATGCCTGATTGACAACAACAATTTTTCTGTTTACTTTACTCTTCATACCGTCTGAAAGACGCTTTCGGATTTCGGATTCGGGAATGCGGATTTGGGATTTTACCGCTAAACCCCGTCAGCGGACGAAATCCCTGCCGGCGGTTTCATACACTAAAAGGTTTTCATACAGCCGCAAATAGTCGCCGTAGCGGTCTTCTTTGTTGAAATGCGCTTCGGCGCGGGCGCGACAGAGCGGCTGGTAGTGCGCCTTGCCCCGTGCGGCAATTTGTTGTACGGCTTGCCAAATGCCCGCTACATCGCCTTTGGGAACGGTAAAGCCCGTTTGCGGGTCAATGGCTTCGGGGCTGCCGCCCGTGTTGTAGGTGATGACGGGCGTACCGCAAGCCAGTGCTTCCAGGTTGGTGGTCGGGAAATTGTCTTGCCAAGTCGGATTAACAAAAGCCGTTGCCGCTGTGTACCAAGCCGCCAATTCGCGGATGCTTTCCGTGCGCGGGATGCCGATAATATCGGGCGGCAGGTTTTTCATCTGCGCAGGCGAAAGCCCCACCAGCGCAATAACGAAATCTTTGGTTATCAGGCGGTTGAGTTGCATAAAATCGTCTAAGCCTTTGCGCCTGTCCCAAATGCTGGCAACGCCCAACAAAATCTTGCGCCCGCCAATCGGATATTTTTGCAGCAAGTTTTCAGCCTCTGCAATCGGCTTAAATTGCTGTAAATCAATACCGTTGTGAATCACCTCTACGGGATGCCGTTGCAGAAACGACTGCCCGACCAATTGCGCCAGCCACCGCGAAGGCGTTACAATGTGCAGGCGGGGCAGGTTGCCGAACCATGCTTTTTTGTCGGCATAGTTTTGCTTGGAACGGTCAAGCCCCCAACTTGCGGGGTAGCAGTTTTTCTTGGGGCATTGGTAGCAGCCCGTTTTCCATCGTTCACAGCCTATGTCGTCAAAAAAGGCGCAATGCCCCGTGAAAGCCCAACAGTCGTGCAGCGTCCAAACAATAGGACGTGCCAATTTTTGCAGAAATTCAGCCAATTTGCCCGCGTGCAGGTAGTAGCCGTGCAGGTTGTGCAGGTGCACAATGTCGGGTTTGAGTGCAGCTATTTGCCCGATGAGCTTTTCGGTTGGTGCGGCGGAAGCCAGCCCGTGGCGGTCAAAAAGCAGGGTTTGCAGCCCGTGCAGGTACATATCAGCCTTTGAGCCGATGCGCAGCAATTGCGATTGACTGGGGCGGTCGCCGCGCCCGAAGGCAATATAGCTTTCATGACCGTTTGCCATTGCCACGCGCCCGATGTCTTCGGCTATTCGCCCCGTGCTGCCCGAATTAACGGTCGTATTGATTTGCAGCAGTTTCATATGGAACAAACCTGACGGGTTTTCAAAAACCATCAGGTTTAACAGGTTGATTAATGACGCGAATTTTGCGGCAGAATCTTGGAAAAATTTAATTTGGTTTTGTGTTGCACCCGTAAGGGACAGGGCATGCCCTGTCTCTACTTTTTCAATTTCAATTTGCCCTGCCCAACCTGTGAGCGGTCTTCAGCCCCTAACAGCGGTTTTTCACCCGTCAGCAAGGCATAAAACTTTTCACCGATGGCATCGGCAGAAAACTGTCGGATGGATTGTTGCGCTGCCTGCCCCATCCGTTGGCGCAGTGCGGCATCGTCCATGAGTGCGGCTAATCGTTCGGCAAACAGTTCGTAGTTGAACAGAGGCACTAAAAAGCCGTTTTGTCCGTCCTGAATCATATCGGAAGGGCCGGCGATGCAGTCAAAAGCCACAACGGGCAAGCCTGCCGATTGGGCTTCGCCAATCACATTGGGGAAACCTTCCGAACTTGAAGTAAAGGCAAAAATGCTGCTGCGCAAGTAGAAATTTTCCACATCGTTGCGCTTGCCTGCCAACTCTACGTAATCGGCAGCGCCCAATTCCTCAATGAGTGCCTGCAAGCGGCGTTTATTTTGCTGTTTGATGGCATCATCGCCTACAATGATGAGTTTCCAATCGGGGCGGCGCACCCGCACAAACAGGCGAATGAGTTCGTCGTGGTGCTTGGTGGCTATCAGCCTACCGACTGAAAGCACAATCTTTTCGCGGCTGAGAGCTGCCTGTGGCGCAATGCTGCGAATCGGGTTGCCGATGACCGCTATATTGGGCTGTCGGTACATGCTTTCGTATATCCGCTTGGCGTGGATGGTTTGCGCAATTACGCCCGCCGCTTTGGGGTAGAGCAGGTTGCGCAAGCGGTCTTGCACGCGCCCCAAACTCTTGTCGGGTTGGCAGCGGTCGGACACGTACACGGGATAGCGCAGCCCGTAGAGCGCCAGCAGCACGAAGTTGTTCCAATATTCACCAAAGCTTAACACGCTGTCGGGGTTCAGTCGGCGGACGGTTTGCCGCACAAACCACAGCGTTTTCAGGGTGCTTAACAGGCGTTTGTTGTTATCAAATGCAAAGGGCGGGCGGTGAACGGTCAGGTTTTCGGGCAGGGTATAGAAAATTTCCCTGTTGATGCCGTAGAGCACCAAATGCACGTCCGATTCGGGCTTTTGGCAGAAATGCGCCGCCAGCTCCGACATCACGCGCTCCATGCCGCCCGCGTGCATAGACGGAATGAGCAAACAAATTCTTTTAGCAGGCATTCATTACTTCGTATAAGGCTTCTACCATCCAACCTTCGTGGTTGTATTTGCCTTCGTACCAGTTCAAATCTCTGTCCCAATAGCCGAGGCAACGGTCGTAAGATTCCATTACATAGCCGTAGCTGATTTCCACAATGAGCGGTTCGTTTTGCTCATTGAATACAAAATCGAACGATAAGCATTGGGCATTTAATTTTTCGGTAACCTCAAAGGCAATTCTGATGCAGCGTTCGTCGAACAGTTCGCGGTCAAACTCCATGATGCCGCTGCCCGAAGCGCGGAAGTCATTTTTGCGGACATAGCGCCGCAGGGCAATGGCTTTGCCGTAGATAACCGCCACGCGGGTATCGTATTTGTTGTTGGGGATAAAATCCTGAAAATAAACATAGCCTGTTTCGCGCTTCAATCTTGCATAGGGCGGCGGCTGAAACAGTCTCAATACGCCTTTAATAGGCTCCATGATGCCCGCCTTTCCCAGCCGATACTTGCGCCAGCGTTCTTTGAGGCTACCCCAGCCGTCGTAGTTGGCAAAGCCGCCGTGAAATGCCTGATGAATCAGTTGTTTTGCCTGTTCGCGGGTGTGTACTAACCGCACATTAGCCGAGGCAGAGCCGCCGCGCAGTTTAAAGACCTTCGGGAACTCGGCTTTTGCTGCCCACTCCATAGCATCGGCTTCATCGTAAAAAACATAAGTAGGCACCAATGGCGCATTGATGCGCTCCAAAAGGTACTTCTGCCCCAGCTTGTCGTCAAAATGCCAAGCGGTGCGAAAGTCGGGAAATACCTTGAACCCTGTGTGCTCCAGCGCAAAAAGAATTTGCTTGGCAATGATGATGTCTTTGGGGTTATTTTGGTGGATATACCACATCAGGCTTCTACAGCCTTTTAACTGATTGGATATCAGGTCGTTTGCATAGCAATCAACCAACTTGTAGCGAATGCCGTTTCGCTCACAATAAGCTATCCAACGGCGCGTTACGCCTGCGTTGCTATTGTGAATGGCAATCATTTCAATTTAAGTATTGTTTTGCCCATAGTTCAAAACCAACCATCAGCCAGATGGCTTCTAAGTCCATAGGAGTAGCGGCAGGAAGGTTGGCGTAAATTTGTTGCAAGTAGGTAGGGTTAAAAATACCCCGATTACGGATACCGGGCAGCCATTCGCTTTCCCAGCGCTCCTTGAATGCACGACTTTTCATAAAAAGTTTCAGGGGAATGCCGAAACCCTCTTTTCTGCGAAAAGCAAAGTCGGTATCAAAAACGGTGGCGCAAATGTCTTTCAGTATTTTCTTGCCTTGCTGCTTGCCGTTGTGGGGTTGTACCAACAGTTGCGAAGGCAAACGGAAAGCAAGCGAAATGAGTTCGTTGTCCAGAAACGGGACGCGATTTTCAATGCCATGCGCCATTGACATTTTGTCTTGGCGCAAGAGCAAATCGGGCAGATAGGTCAGCAGTTCATATTTCCGATGGCGGTTGATTTTGTTCGGGTCTTGTATGTTTTTCAGTACCGAAAGGCGATAAGCCAGCGCTTTTTCCATGACAAAGTCGGGTTTGAGCAATGCGGCATTGTACATGCCTCCGAAAGCCGAACTCATCACCATGCGAGCATCGGGGTCGGTATAGTAGCGCAGGAAATCGGGCAGGCATTTACTGTTGTGTTTGAGCCTGCTCAAAAAAGTGCGCGACAAATATGGGTGGCGGATAGTATCGGCAAAGCGGGGATACCCTGCCAGCGCTTCATCGGCACCCTCACCGCTCAATAGTACTGTTACGTGCTCTTTGGCTTTTTGACTCAACAAATAAATGCCCGTTGTGCTGGGATGGTTCAGAGGTTGCTCAAAATGCCAAGTAACCTTATCCATGATGTCGAAAAAATAATCGCCGCACATCATATACTGATGGGAGCGCAAATCCAACTTGGCAGCCACTTGATTAATGTAGGGGGCTTCGGAAAAACGGGGGTCTTCAAAGATGATGGAGATAGTTTCCAGCGCCCCTTTTTCCACAAAACGGGAGGCGTAATGGGCTACCAAAGAAAAATCCACCCCACCCGATAGCTGGCAACCTAATTTGACATCGCTAATCATCTGTCGGCGGATACACTGCTCCATGGTAGTGTCCAGCGCCAAAAAAGCATCTTCATCGGGCAACATAGTGCCTTGTTCTTCCGCAACTTGATAATATGCTTTTCGGGTAATCTTGCCGCCGGCTGTAATTTCCCAATATTCGCCGGGCGGTATGTTTTCTATGTTTTTGAATAAGGTACGGTTGATGATATTGCGAAAAAGTAAAAATTCATCTAAGTAGGTATCGTCCGGTTCAAAGCGAAAATCGGGCAATGCGCGAAAACTTTTCATTTCCGAAGCAAAAGCCAGCCTGCCGGGTTGTTGCAAAACGTACAGGGGCTTGATGCCGAAGCGGTCGCGCACCAAAAACAATTTTTGCTGGTTTACATCGGCAATGGCAAAGGCAAACATGCCGTTCAGACGGCTCAACATGCCTTCTATGCCGTATTCGCAATACAGATAAAGCGCTACTTCTGTATCGGAAGTACCGCGGAAGCGATAGCCCAATTGTTGCAGCCGATGGGTGTATTCAAAGGCATTGTAAATTTCCCCGTTCATCATCAGGGCTACCTTGCCGTCGTGGCTTAACATGGGTTGATGCCCATTGGCGGAAAGGTCTAAAATACTTAGGCGATTAAAGCCAAACATCAACTCTGCGGGCACTTCCATGCGCATTTCGTCGGTAAAATCAAATGGCTGAATATATGCCCCGCCGAAGTGAATGGCAGCCGCTCCGGAGTCATCAGGCCCGCGATGCCGTTGCAAGGCTGTCATCGTCTGAACAATTTTTCGGTTCGTTTCTAACCTGTCAGTCAGTAGATAGCCCGCGAATCCGCACATAAAAGCAGTTGTTATGGATTAAAAGGTTCATAGGGTATAGATGCTTTAAAACCACCGCTCAAACCACATCTGGAACATGAGCAGTTTCCAGATAAAGGGTTTGTAGTGTAGTTTATTTGCTTTGAACAAAGCCACTTGCTCTGTTACGAAATCCATTTGGAAAACGCCCGAAGCCTGCAAGGTGCTTTGACTCAGATAGTGTTCGGTCAAGTAACTCAAATCGTGCCGCAGCCAAGAGTAAATGGGCAAACTGAAGCCGGCTTTCGGCCGATTCATCATTGTTTCGGGAATGTATTGGTGAACGATGTCTTTCAGAATTTTTTTGCCTGTGTTGCCGTCGTATTTGAACGAAACGGGCAACTGAGCGGCAAACTCTACTAACCTGTGGTCGAGCAAGGGTTCGCGCCCTTCCAATGCAACCGACATGGTGGCGCGGTCTACTTTGGTCAGGATATCATTGGGCAGGTACATCTGATAGTCCATCGCAAGGGCTATATCCAGTGGCTCTTGAAACCCTGTCGGTTTTTGCAAATAGGGTGTAGGGTATGCCTCCATGGGTCTGGTAAACAGTCTATCCGAATAACTTTCGGGGAGGCTGTTCATCAGCCGAAAAAGGTCGGCTGCCTGCTGAAAAGTATCCGTATTGAGCGAATGAGCTACACCGTCTAACCTGTGTTTCAGATAAGCATATCGGTGGGGGGTGCATCTTTCCAGCAACCGCACCGCCATGCGAGCAGGCATTTTCAGCGAGGCAGGAATCGCATTTAGCAAATTCAGTTTGTCGGAAAGCGAGGCATAACTTGTATAACCGGCAAACACCTCATCGCCTGCATCTGCCGAAAGCGCTACCGTTACGTGTTGGCGGGCAATACGACTGACCAGCATGGTGGGAATGGCCGAACTGTCGGCGAAGGGTTCATCATAAAAATATGGCAGCATCGGGATAATATCCTTTGCTTCTTCGGGCATACAGATAAACTCCGAATGGTCTGTACCTAAGTATTCGGCTATTGCCCGTGCTTGCGGTGCCTCGTTGTTCCCCTCCGGAAAGCCGATGGTAAAGGTTTTCAGGCGGTCTGTGCTGTCTTTTTGCAGAATGGCGGCAACGGAAGAGCTGTCATAGCCTCCGCTCAGGAATACGCCCACGGGAACATCGGCAACCATTCGGTAGTTGCAGGCCGAGGCAAGCAATTTGTTCAGTTCCTGTTTGGCCTCCTCGTAGCCAATATCCAACTTGGGCTTCCGATAGTACTCCGTAACGCTCCAATAGGCCTCTATCTGCCAAGATTGTTTGGCAATAGAGAACAGCAGGCTGTGCCCGGGTTCTAACTTATACGTATGCCGGAAAATGGTATAAGGAGCCGGAATGTATCCGTAATGAAAATACAGGGACAGCGCATTGTAGTCTAACTCTTTTTTAAACCTCGGATGTGCGTGGAATGCTTTCAGCTCGGAAGCAAACATGAACAGCCCCTCGGCATAGTAGTAGTAAAAAGGCTTTACGCCCGCACGGTCGCGGCAACACCACAGCGTACCTGCCTCGCGGTCAAAAATGACAAAGGCAAACATGCCGATGAACTCATGCACGCAGGCTTTGCCCCATTGGGCATAGGCATGTAAAATCACTTCGGTATCGGATTGTGAAACAAAACTGTGCCCCAGTTGCTCTAACTGCCTGCGTATTTCGCGGTAGTTGTAAATTTCGCCGTTGAACACGATACTGTATCGGTCGTAATGCATCGGCTGATGGCCGCCGCCGGAAAGGTCTATGATGGCAAGACGCGTTTGCCCCAGTGCTACTACGTAATCTTCATAGCCAAACAATTCCCCACCATTGTCATCAGGGCCTCTGTGAGAGAGTGTTTTTATCATATCGGCAAGTACTTCTGCCGCATTGCTTTCGTTTGCTGAAGCAATAAACCCCGTTATTCCGCACATAATATTATTCGGTTATGCAATTTCCTAATTGGTCAGTGGACATAAATTCTACGTCAGGCCATCGGGCGATAATTTGACGCAATAATGTATGAAGCAGTCGCAGGTTATTTTCTCTGTTTTCGGGCTGTAAGTAGCCCATATAATTGATGCGGTGCGAGCCGATGATGGCAGGCTTTCCCCACCTGAAAGCGATGGCAATTCTTTGCATACAATCGCTTACGCAGTCTACATCGGGCGTAATAGACGGTTCAAAAAAAGCATTGCGCACCAAATAGCGCTGCCCGTATGGATTAGGCTGCCCCTGATAGTGGTATATATTGCGGTAAGCGAATGGCTTCCCTGCAACAGGTGCCCGCTGGTAAGTAATCCCTTGTAAATATTTTACGCCCATGGCAGCCAGATGCGACTCCAAATCGGTGCTCCACGTATAGCAAGGCGCAATAAACGATTCGGAAGGATAGCCCCACAGATGCTCGAAGAGCGCCAAGCCTTCGCTGACAATTGCCGTTTGCACGGGATGCACGGGCTGCCCGTCGGTATCGAACGCATCGAGGTATTCTATGCCGTCGTCTGTTTCTCCTGTATTTCTGGGGCTGTACATGCCCCATTCAAAGGCATCCTTTGCGCCTTTCTCTCCGCGTTGCAGTGCGCGCATCCAGCGGCTTACCTGCACGTGTTCACGCGCATGGAACTGCGGACGGATGAGTTTTTCCTGCATCCCCTGCCGATACAACTGCATTACTTTGTCATGGGCAGGATATTTTTTCAGTGTTTCGGTAAAAGGCTCGTAGAAATACTGCCGATAGTCTGCCTCGCGGATTTTATCAAAATCGGGATTGGCAACCACATTGTTAGCCGTCAGAACAGCCGGATTGCCGTGGCTGTCTTTCACCGAAGCAAGTACCTCAAACAATCGGCTCAAATCATCGTTGGATTCCAGCGCATCATAGCGGTTGTAGGGGCATGTATCTACCGGATAACCTTTTTGCAAAAGCGCTTGAAAGGCTTCTTTTGACGACATCCGTATCATTCCCCAATCATCGGATTCTATTACGACAATTTTGCGGGATGTACGCCAGCCCGGTAAGTTGAGCAGATGATGTTTGAAAGTCTTCAGCATGGGGGGGGACACAATCATTTTTTGACCTTTGACAGGACTACTGCTGCGGGAGTAAATAGCAGTAGCAGCAATTTAGAAGGCAAACTGTTCACCTTGGCTAACTCTTTTGCCAAACTCATATTGGCAAGCACCCGATAAAATGCAAGTGCAAAATGAAACCGCAGTTTGAGCAGCGCTGCATTAGGCACTAAACCGGCGTATTCGTTGATAAATTCCCTATAATACAGAAAGGTTTCTAAGGCAACTTTGGTTCTGGTTCTTTTGGTCAGCGCACCCGCGTTGTTGCTTTCAATGTAGTAAACCCGCAGAATGTCGTTGATGAAGATGGTGTCATAGTCCTTGCCTATGTCGCCCCACAGAAACCCTTCGCCTACTCTTCCTTTATCAAGGTCAAATTTGTACTTTTTGAGTACATCGGTTCGCATACAGCCAAAGCGTTCCTGTGCGCCGGAGAGGTGTTTTTCAAACAGGGTAAAATAGTTGCTCACCATCAGGTCGGCAGGGAATTTACTGCCGATGGGTCGGCCGTTTTGGTCTTCGCAGCAAGCCCAAATGCCGGCAATCTTTTCATTGGCGTGTGTTTCCCATACTTGGTGAAACCGCTCCAACGTATGAGGATAAATCTGGTCATCATGCCCTACTGCTATCAGCAACTCCCCTTCTGCTTCATCAAACGCCAAATTATAGTTGTAATACAGCATTTTGTTGGTCGGGTTGTTGATAATCCGCACAGGGAAATCCGCCGTTTGCCGATACTGCTCCAACACTGCCATTGTATTGTCTGTTGAAGCATCATTGACAAGCAGCCATTCAAAATCTCTGAAAGTTTGCGCCTGTAAACTTTCAAACACGCGATGAATGAATTTTTCGGAGTTGTAACAGGGAGTAAATACCGTAAACCTGTACCTATATGATTTTTCCATGCGATTTCTGATTGAGATGTGATACAGATGACTATATCCCCTTTGGGAAACATTTCAGAGCAGCGATTTGAAAAGTTCCATCAACGGAACATTATCCGTTACCAACAGGGCAATGAAGGGATTGCCGAGAACGGTCGTCAGGCTGATAAAATCGAAGCCGGTGCGCAACTTGAACAGCAACAGAAAAATCAAAAACGGAGCAGCCGCTCTCAGAATATTTCGCTGCCAGAAACTTTGCCAACCAAGTTGCCCGTAAAACAGCAGAAAGCCGGCCAGCATCACCGACTGCGCAATTACCGCAAAGCGGCTTCCGGAAGGGAGATTGGCCGCAATATTGGCAAAAGCCGATAAAAACAAACCGGCGTTGAAGATACGCCGCACAAAAAGCGTCTGCTCCGCAGGGCGAAACCTGATGCCTAAATACAGCAGCAACGACAGCAGCAAAAACAAATAACGCTGGATGCCTTCCGCCAGCAACACGTGCCAACTCAACCCCCCGCCCGTAGCCTGTATTTCCTTAAACTCCTCAATAGAGGCATCGCTCACATAGCCTTTCCGCGTTTGCATAAAGTCGGGGAGCATGTCAAGGTATTGCTGGATTACCTCAATGTTCAACTCCCTGACAAACAAAGACACCACATATGCCACGAAAAGCACATCCGTTTGCTTGGGCAAGAAGCGATAGACCAACAAAAGCGCCAAAAGCAAACTGAAAGAGAAATGCACAAATAGCGCGGCTATGCAGTAGATATACCCTTTTTTCTCTTCCATTAAGAAAATCAGCAACAGGCCGTGAACGAAAATCTGTGCGGCCGTCCACATGCGCACGCCGTTGATTTCCCATATGGGACTAATCATAGCAAACAACACCAACAGCAGCAGCAACAGCCCGTTTGTATGTGCAGGCAATAACCGAACAACGAGTTGAATGTTTCTGAACCAAAACCAACCGAACACGGAGGCAAATAGAGCAAACAGCCATTGCGGATTATCGGTAAAATAGCTGAGCAGCCAAGTAACAACAGGCTGATAAACATCTAATTTGCCCGAGTCGGCATTGTACAGGTAATTAACGATATCCTGAAAATCCATCGGTTGCCGATGCAACTCTTTCAACTCGGCGGCATACCTCGCCGAATCGGCTGCGCCTTCTTGGTCTTCGGGCACTACGAAAGTTAATCCGAAAAAGAAAGAGAACAGCAGCAGGGTCGGAAAGACTTTGGGGTCTCTGATATGACGCAGGCTGTAAAACAGGCTGAGCAGCGGATTAATCAGCCAAAGCGCTACGGCGGTTTTTGAAATTAAAACCTCTTTCCGAATCATGGAGCAAGTGCCAAAAATTGTTTTACCACGTGGTCAATCCGATACTGGTCGGGGTTTTCTACCCTGAACGCCCGCGAGTAATCTCCCGTCAAGAAGTTTATGACTGCTTCCTCGTCCAATGCGCCTGTTTCTATCTGCAAAATCGGTTTGTTGATAATCGCATAATCAATGAGCTTGCTGGGGGTTTGCGCCGTTCCCTTGTTGCCAAAGTTGATGACAAAATCAAACGAAGAAAACTGTTTCAGCAGCTCCAAGCGCGGGATGGGGTCATGCAGCACAATGCGCGAATCGAGTACTGCATATGGTTCTACCAAATCTTTATTTTCGGTGTAGATATGAAACTCATACTCATGCGGCAGCGTTGTCAGCAAGGCAAGCAACTCGCGGGGGTCGCGCCTGCCGGGGATGAATGAACCGCCGTAGCCAAAGCGCACCTTGCCGTCATCCGATTTGCGGGCAGCTGTGGCCACATCCTCGAAACGAAAGCCTTGCGGAATGACTTTGATTTTGGAGTGAAACTCGGGGTAATAACCTCTGTATGAGGTAGGCGTAGGAACGGTGAGGTAATCGGCTTTGCGGCAAAACCATTTTTCAACCCAACCGAAATAAAAAGGCGGACGGAAGGTGTCGTTTTCCTGCCCCATGTAGGGGTCACCACAGTCTGCCACCCAAACTTTGGCAGGGTTTGCGGCACTGCCTTTTCGCCAAACGGCAGCAACTCCCCAGTGAATGGGGAAAGGCACGGCAATAGAAATGAGCAAGTCATAGTCTTTTTCCTCCTGCCGCAGATGTTTGCTGACTTTGAAAAACAATTCTATCAGCGGAAACTCCAAAAACAATTTCAGCGAACGCACCATCAATCGGTTAAACAGTGTCGCAAGCTCCGACTGCCCCGCCAACAGAGGCACGCGCCATTTCATTTTGCCCATGCTTTTAAAGCGTATGGGATACTCTTTCAGCAGTTCTTCCACGCCGGGGGTTTCGGGTGCATATACCGTTACCTCGTGTCCTTGTCTGATGAGTTCTTTGGCTAACTCGGTTGCCCGAAAAGCACGTGGGGAGTTTTCGGGGTAAAAAACATAGGTAACAATCAGTATCTTCTTTTTGCTCATAACGCTGTCAAAATAGCTGCAATTCGTTCGGCTGCTTTGCCATCCCATTTTTCGGGAACAGTTCCTTTTTTCCATTCGCCGCCAAACAATCGGGCAAGGGCAGGCGGAATGGCAGCAGGGTCTGTTCCGATAAGTTCATTTGTACCTATGCTCACCGTTTCGGGGCGCTCGGTGTTGTCGCGCAGCGTCAAGCAAGGGATGCCCATCACGGTCGTTTCTTCGGTGATGCCGCCCGAATCGGTAATGACGGCTTTGCTGTTGGCTACCAGATAGTTAAACTCCAAATAGCCGAGCGGCTCTACAATGTGCAGATTATCGGCTGCAATACCCGAGTCGCGGAAAATTTTTGCCGTGCGCGGGTGAATCGGGAAAACTACGGGCAAACCCTGAACATGGTGTACAATCTGCTCAATCAGTGCTTTGAGTTTTGCCCCTTCGTCCACGTTGGCCGGGCGGTGCAGCGTCATAACTAAATACTGCCCTTGTTTCAACTGTTTTTCATGCCAGAAAGCCGGTGCATGGAAGCGGCTTTTGTTGGCCAGCAGCGTATCAATCATTACGTTACCGACAAAGAAAATACGCTCCTCGGGGATGCCTGCCTTGCGCAGGTTGGCATTGGCAAATTCGCTGGTGGTAAAAAAGTAATCGGTAATGCTGTCCGTAACCATGCGGTTGATTTCTTCGGGCATGGTCAGGTCAAAGGAGCGAATGCCCGCCTCTACGTGCGCCACGCGCGTACAGGCTTTTTTGGCAACAATGGAACAGGCCAGCGTAGAGGTTACGTCGCCCACTACCAGCACCAAATCGGTGGGGTTTGCCTGCAAATCTTTTTCAAAAGCCACCATAATGGCAGCGGTTTGTTCGGCTTGGGTGCCACCGCCGCCGCCCAGATTTACGTCCGGTTCGGGGATGTTCAATTCTTTGAAAAAAGTATCGCTCATTTTGGCATCGTAGTGCTGCCCCGTGTGCACCAACCGATAGGCAATGTCTTTACCTGCCTCCCGCTCCTTTTGAAGGGCGTGGATGATAGGGGCAATTTTCATGAAGTTGGGGCGAGCGCCTGCAATCAGGGTTATGTGTTTCATGTTTGTTAGTCTAATCAATGGTTACACTGAATCTTTTCATCCATACAGAGAACAGAATCAGCCGCCAATAGGCGTAGTCAAAGGGTATTTTACCCGCCTGCATGTCTTGCAGAAATGCCATGCCTTCCTGCCATTTAATCAGCCCTTGGGTAAAACCGACGTTGGTGTCAAACAAATCTAAAAATTCACGGCTGTAATCTTCCAAAAACCAGCGCTGCTCGGGGGTAATAAATCCTTTTTTGTCTTTCCTGTTCCGAACGGTTTCGGGCAGTATGCCTTCCAGTGCGTGTATCATCACTTTCTTGGTCTGGTCGTGGGCGGTCAGATAGTCCAAAGGCAGCGAACGGGTAAACTCCACTAATCGGTAATCCAGAAAAGGTACGCGGGCTTCTATGCCGTGTGCCATAGAGTTGCGGTCTTCCCAGTGCAGATACTTTTGCAGAGGTTCTACGAGCATCTGATAGTTGGTGATTTCCTGTGCATCCTTTTTCTGATAGCCTTGGCGTTCGTATGGATGGATGCCCTTGCTTTCTGCCAGCAAATCATGGTTGATAACCTCATGCAGGCGGGTTCTTTTGCGCGCCTGACCGGACAACCGGAGGCGAACCTGTAAGGGCAGTTCCAAGTAGAAAAGGGTTGAGAGCGAAATCCACGGGTTGGCGGCCATTTCGCGGCGTAACCGACCGAATTGGCAGCGCCGCAGCAGTTGCCGCAGCCGCAGGGTTTCAAGTTCGCCGTAGCAACTCAGGTACTCATCGGCACCCTGCCCGTTCAGCAATACGATGACACCGTTTTTTCGGGCTTCCTGAAACACGTGATAACCCAAAAAAGCCGATTGCGACTGATACGGCTCATCCATGTGCCAGATGATTTGTTCGGTCAGCGTAAACACGTCTTCGCCTTTGGGATATACAAAATGCCCGTCCACATTGGTATGCCGCACAACCTCATCCATCCATTCGCGCTCGTCGTAGCGCTTGTCCTGCGAACAGGAGGAAAAGGTTTTTTGCAATTCTTCCTTGCCCTGTTGTTTCAAAAGCACATTGACATAGGAAACAATGGCGGAGGAATCTAATCCGCCCGAAAGTGCACTGCCCACGGGCACATCGGCGCGCAGGTGCAGTTCTACCGCCGACTGAAAGCGCTCCCGAAAGATATTTTTGGCCTCATTGAAAGTGCCTGTAAAAGTTTCCCGCGGTGCATGATACCACTTGTGCTGGCTCACTTTCTGCCCGCCGCTTTTGGGCAATCGGTCAATTGTCATCGCCAAACAATGCCCGGGCAGAAGCTGATAAACGCCTTTGAACAAGGTTTCGTCGGTATGGTCGGTCAGGGAATGGAGCAGGTAATCGGCAGCCATATCCTGATTCAGTACTGCCCGCCAGCCGCTGCAAACAGTGAACTGCTTAATTTCACTGCCAAAGTAGAACAGACCCGCGGGGGAAACCCAATAGTAAAGCGGTTTGATGCCGAATCGGTCGCGGGAAAGAAATATGCGCTTTTCCTGCCTGTCGTAAATGGCAAAAGCCCACATGCCGTTGAACTTGTGCTGGCAGTCGGTGCCCCATGCCTTGTAGCTGTTGATGATTACTTCGGTGTCGGTATCGGTGCTGAATCGGAAACCCATTGTTTCCAGTTCGCGGCGTATTTCAATGTAGTTATAAACTTCGCCGTTGAAGGTAATCCAATAGCGCCGTTCGGCATCGCACATGGGCTGGTGGCCTTTGGGCGAAAGGTCTAAAATAGAAAGCCGCCTGTGCCCCAATGCTACCTCTGCCTGTTGAAGGGCTGTATCGGTTATTGGTGATTGCGGCTGATAGGCCGTAGGATATTGCCACGAAGCGGCGGCCGTGTCTGCTCCGCCGCATACTTCCACATCGGCATCGTTGAAAAGCACAAAGCCTTCATCGTCAGGCCCCCTGTGGCGGATGATTTGATTCATTCGCACCAAGTCGCCAATGGGGAGTCGTTTGTCGTCAGTTATAATTCCGGATATGCCGCACATTAGGGTAATTTTTTAACAGAAAAAACTGCGATGTAAAACGCGCGAAGCAGGTAGTAGAGCAGAAAAAAAGCAGCCAGCGTAAATATGTTTTTGCGGTTGCCGGTCAGTGAAGCTATCAGCCGTTTGGCTTCTAAGTGGCTTCTGTCGTCAATGTGGTGTTCCTTGCCGATAATACTTTTCAGTTCGGTAATGTTATAGAGCAGCACTTCTTCTACGTGTCGGGAAAGCAGTTTGCTGCTGAGTTGAACAGAACTTTGCGACTTGCGGTACTTTGCGGTTACGGCATTCAGAAAGTATATCTTATGCCCGCTGTTGAGCACACGCATCAGCAGCGGCTTATCGTCAAAAAAAGGATACTTTTCATCGCAGCCGCCCACTTGCAAGTAAAGATTTCTTGCGAAAAAAAAAGTTGCTGCCCATACTTTGTTTTCATGGGCAAGTATTTCTATTTGCCTCTCCCGCGAGGTCTGCGGAAGGTTGAACTCCCACTTGCTGATATCTGCCACAGGAAGCGCATTTGCTTCCTCAAAGGTGTTTATGTATGGTTTTATGTTGGCATACAAGAAACGGATTTCGGGCGCAAGTTGTACCTGCTGTACGTAGCGTGCTATGGCATCGGGCTCAAGCGCATCATCGCCCGCAATTGTTTTAATCCACTCCCCTTGGGCGGCATTTACTCCGCGGTTACAGTTGGGCGAGATACCTGTATTTTTCTCGACGGTAACGAGGCGAGTAGCCACAAAACGTTGGCCGTTATCAGCCAGCCAACGGCTGCAAATATCAACGGTGTTATCTGTTGAGCAATCATCGCTTACCACCAACTCCAAAGGTGAATAGGTCTGCGCTTTGATGCTTTCAAGGGTTTCTATTACAAACGGTGCGGAGTTGTAAGTAATCACAACAATGGAAACAAGAGGGGCAGCATTATTTTCCATACAAAAATTGTTGAATGTAGACAATCAGACCGAGGCGCGCATTGAGTGCTTTGAAGGACAGCAGTGCGGCAAGCAAAAAAACCGGTATGCTCATCCAATGTGCACTTTCGGGCAATGCGAGTAGAACCAAGAAAACAATGACTACCAAAAGCGATTGCAAGAAAAATATTTTCAGATAGCTCGGCGAGAAAGCGTATCCATAGAGCCACCGCGCCAGCAAAAATACTTGCAGGAAATAAGAGCAATAGCCTATGGTAAAAGCAACGCCCAGCCCGGTCAGACCTCCCCACCGATACCCAATCAGGTTCAGTGCCGTTTGAATGAGCAGCGTAACCAGTTCGCTCCAAAAAAAGACTTTTGAGGCGCTTTTGGCAATGAAAACAAAGGCTATTGCCCAACTGGCTGCCTTAAATATCATGCCCAGCGCCGCCCACTGCATCATGGTCATAATAGGCAGAAACTGACTGGAATAAAGAATGACTACCACCCATTTAATGCCGATAATAAACAATATCAGCACGGGAGCGAGAATCAGCAGTGCCACTTCTGCCTGCTGGTTGATTATCTCGGCGGCTTTTTGGTTGTCCGATGCCACACCTGCCAAACGCGGATAATAATCGGCACCCATCGCCGTGAATATCATCCCTACGTAGGTGTTGATAATGGCAAAACCGGCGCTATACAGGCCTACATCGGCAACGCTGCCCGTTTGGCTGATAAAAAGTCGCACAATATAACCGGCACCCATCGTAAGCATGCCCGTAAGGCTGATTAAAAAACCCATGCGCAACATCTCCCTGCCTTCCGTCCACACCTCACAAAAAGCAACGGGAACTGCTTTGAGGGCAATGGTTTTGCGAACAAAGTACAAACTGAGCAACAAACTGATGCAGGATGTGCCGACAATGGCCGGCACGATGCCGTCGTTGCCGTAGAAGTAGTAGAGCGGCAGGGTAAATATCAGCCCCAGCACACTGCCGTAGAGTGTTGCCTGTGCCATTTGTCGGATGTAGCGCATACCTTGCAGGAGAACATCCTGCCCCACCGTCAGTTGATTGAGCAGCAGCGTAACGGACAGCCAATAGAATGCTGCCGTATAGTCGGAGTTGCCGAAAGTTATTTTGCTCAGCCACGGCGCAAGCACAGCCGTTATTACGGCACCCAGCAGCCCTGTTACCCATACCAACTTGCGCAAAACGCCCACGGTGCGTACAATCGCCGCCTCGTTGTCGGAAGCATGTGCTTCTGCAATATTTTTTACTGCACTTGTGGCAAGCCCGAAGTTGGTAAGTGCAGCAATGAAGGTAGTATTGGCTTGCAGCAATCCCGAAATGCCCATCCCCGAAGGGCCGAGCAACAAAGCTATCGCCTTGGAGCGAATCACTCCAACGATAATCTGAAAAACCTGTACGCCTCCGTAAATGGAGGTGGCTCTCATAATTTGTCGGTATGCCGCCCGCTGTTCGCTCATGCGTAAAATCGGCGGATAACATCCGCAACTTGTGCTACGTGTTCAGCAGTCATTCCGGGCCACATGGGCAAGCTGAGGCAGGTGGTCGCCAACTCTTCGGCAATGGGAAAAGCCCCTTTGCGCCAACCCATGTGGCGATATGCCTGCTGCAAATGCGGCGGAATGGGATAATGAATCAGAGTACCTATTTCATGCGCGGTCAGGTGCTGCTGCAGCTCGTCCCTGCGTTTGGTACGCACCACGTACAGGTGATAGGCATGTGTGGCCGCAGGGTGCGTAACGGGCAGTATCAGGTCGCCAATGCCTTGCAAAGCATCATGATACCATGCGGCTACTTGGCGGCGCTGTTCTGTCCAGCCGTGCAGGTGGTTGAGTTTAGCACTCAAAAATGCGGCTTGCAACTCATCTAATCGCATGTTGTAACCGATGACCTCGTTTTCGTATTTCACGCGGGAGCCATAGTTGCGCAATACCCTGATTTTGTCTGCCAACTCGTCGCTGTTGGTAGTTACCGCGCCTGCATCGCCCAAAGCCCCCAAGTTTTTACCCGGGTAAAAACTGGTGCCGTTGGCGTGCCCCCAACTGCCCGTCAGTTTGCCGTTGAAGGTTGCCAAATGAGCCTGCGCATTGTCTTCAATCACTTTCAGCCCGTGCCGATTGGCTATCTGCATAATGGCTTCCATCTCGCAAGCCTGCCCGTAGAGGTGTACAGGCATAATGGCCTTTGTGCGCGGCGTAATGGCCTGTTCAAGCAGGTCGGGGTTGAGGTTGTAGGTATCCGTGCGCGGTTCCGATAAAACCGGCTTTGCGCCTGTGTAACTCACCGCCAGTACCGTGGCTATGTAGGTATTGGAAGGCACAATTACCTCATCCCCTTGCCCGATGCCGCAGGCTTTCAGCGACAAAAACAAGGCATCCAGCCCATTGCTGACACCTACGGTATGTTGCACCTGATTCATTTGGGCATAGGCGGCCTCAAAGTTTTTCACTTCCTGCCCCAAAATGAGCCAGTTGCTGTTGTAAACTCTCTGAAAAGCATCGGCCATTTCGGTTTGTATGGCGCGGTGCATAGGGTCAAAATTGAGAAATGGTATTTTCATTTATTTGGTACAGTTATCTAACAGTGAGTAATTAGCCGTGTTGATTTCATAAAAATCATGCACTATCGTCCGACCGCCGAAACTTTCTTTCCAATCTAACAGCCCTTGGTTGATGAGCTGCCCTTCACTTTCGTTGCAAATGCCGAAATTAAAGTAGCGATAACCTGCATATACTTCATTGATGAGCTTGTCAAACAGGTAGTCCAGCGCACCGGTATTTCTGCCTTCGGCATTGCCGGATATGTATTGGGAATGAGCAACAGTCTTATTTACAAACATGGTACATCCGGCAACCGGCCTGTCTTCCAGATAGACATTGTGCTGCATAATATGCTGCGGGAATCGTTTGGCCAGCAGTTGAATTTCTTTCAGCGAATGAACGGGGGCAACCTTGTGTCGTTCCATTAAGTTAGGTGTAAGTATGTCGTTCCAGAAAGGTTCTAATTCCTCATAACCCGAAACTATCCTCAGCGGATATTTAACGGCTTTTTTGATGGCTCGTATCCGCCGCTCCTGATAGGGTACTTTTTCGGCATGATTGCTAATCACAATAGAAGTATCTCTTCTGTAAAGGCCGGCTTTTAGTTTCATCAGTATCCAGTCAATCTCCTGTGCAGGGTAGAGGTGATACATCACCGGAATCAGTTTCAGATACCATTTTGCAATTGATTTTTCATACAGGAAACTTAAAACTGCCTGCATCATTTCAATCAACTCACATAAACGGGTTTCTTTTTGGGTAACAAAACCGCCGTAAGTAAGCCCCTGATGGCTGAATAAACCTTCGGGGGTTATATTGGCAGGAATAACGGCTTTGAGCAAGTGCCCCTGATAAATCATCAGGGAATAATCTTTAAATCGGTCGGCATGATATTCCATAAAATCCCGCAGGAATAGGAAAGAGCCGTTTCTGGCAGAGATGACAAACTCGTCCCAGACCTCTCGCAGGTCAGAAGAGTAGAGAATAACAGTATAAGGCATATGGCAGCATTCAAAAATGATTTGTTAATTTTCTTATCAAAGTAAACTTATTGCTCATCATACAGCCTATACTTTCCTTAAACTCACACAGCCCGTAGTTGGGTGTGCCATTCTCAGAAGACGGGCCAATATCCACCATCTGCAAGCCTTTTGCTTGATAAAAATTGAATAACTGATATGCCAAAAAGTTAATGGGTTTGTATTCAGAGAAACCGGGCAGGTCGCCCCAGTAAACTACTTGTACAATCTGATGGGTTACATGCGATACAATAGCAGCCGCAATGTATGTGTTTTCAAACTTCACCACGAAACCGTCCATAGGTACAATGCGGGTTGTATCCAATACCTGATGCAGCGTCATTCGTAAAGGATATCCCTTCGCTGCACGGTTAGCGACAATAATTCCATAGGCATCTTCTAATTTGTCAAACGATAATTGCAAAAATTCAAGCCCATAGCTCAGGGCTTTTTTATAGTTTTTTCGGGCATTATGCCAAATACTGTCTAAGTAATGTTCGTTCAACTTGCTCAGAGGGAAGGCGTAGTTGATATCGGCGTATGCCAGCTGATAGCCTGACCGCAACAAACTGTTGAATTGCTTAACAATAAAGCTCTCATGGTAAATGTCGGGCGGCAACACGATTTGTATCGTATGCAAGCCTTTATTCATCGCCCATTCATCGAGCCGTGCAATGCTCTCCTCTATGTGTGCAATTTTTACGTCGGCCTGCAAATACTGAAACCCACCGAAAGGCGCAGAAAAAGGCGAAAGTAACTGTCCCTCGCATGCGCCTGCAATCAACCCCAGCCGCAACTTTGTATCTCTGAATGCCAGATAATATACCTGCGCTGCCTTATAGGCATTGAGCCGATTGAACGGTGCACTGTTGTAAATATGATAAGGTTTATCAAATGCTTGAGCGTATTCTTCGGAGCTTAACTCAATGATTTCCACTGCTTAAATGTTTCGTAGTCCCTGATGTAGTCATTAGCATCATAGGTATGTGAAGCCAGTACCAGGCAGATAGAGCCTGACGAAAAATTGATTTCCGATGCCCATATGCCGGGCGGAATGTGCAGCCCTACGTAAGGGCGGTTCACCATCGCCTGCCGCTGCACTCGGCCGTCGTCGAGCAGTATTTCAAAAGCACCGCTGGCAGCAATCAAAAACTGATGACATTCCTTGTGCGCATGAGCACCGCGCGACTCGCCGCCGGGTATATCGTACAGATAAAATACTCTTTTAACGGTAAAGGGTACTTCTACGCCATTGTTTACAGCAGTGATATAGCCTCTGCGGTCGCCTATTCTGGGCAAGTAAATCAGTTGGCAGTCAAATACTGTATGGTTTTTCATGGACAAGTTGTTGATAGTGTTCAAAGTCATAGATGTAATCGTCTCGGTCGTATGATAAACTTGACAGATGCACCGCCAACGAATTGGTAGAGAAGTTTTCCATGTGTCGCCAAGTAAGCGGCGGCAGGTAAAGGCCGTAATAAGAGCGATTAAGCGAGTAGCGTTGCGTGCTGCCGCCCGGCAAGGTTATAACCACGTCAAAACTGCCGCTTAGCGCAATGATTACCTCCTGCTGTCGGTGGTAGGCATGCCCGCCTCTGATTTCCCCGCCGGGGACATCGTATGTCCAAAACACGCGCTGTATCTCAAAAGGCAGTTGATGAGGATGTTGTATGAATGTAAGGTTTCCTCTTGGGTCGGTAACTTTCGGAAAGTTTATAAGCTGGAAGGAATGCATACCAAAAACTGTTTAAGATGCTGTGAAACAATATGTAGAAGATAAATTTGATGATTCAATTTACTTTTATTAACTTTTAATTGTTTAAAAAAAATTTTTATTAGAAAAAAACAAAAAGCAAAGCCTCGTCAGTCCCATTCACATAATTTTTAAACAAATTCAGGGGCTGTCGTAGATTGATTTTCTAACTTAATAGATGGAGGTTTCTTATGCAAGTATTTTTTGATAAATCTACTTGTTTTAAAACCTTCTCATTATCATATTTTTTACAAATATGAATTAATCGTTTTTTTTATTGTGAAAAATCAAGTTTTTTACTGTATAAATAAATACCCTGCGGTTCTGCAATTTTAATGACAGTACATACCGCTCAATCTTCGTAATAGCCGTATCCTTTTGCTTTGTTTTTCACATCATTGAAAACAAATGTGAGTTTATCCACCTGACCATCGGCATACATTTGATTGATGGATTTAATTTTCTCAGCCGGGGTGTATTTGCATCTGACAACGTAGAGGTTGGCATCTGAATACCGGACTAAGTTTATCGGGTCGCTTACCAGCCCTATAGGCGGCGTATCTATGACTATATAATCGTAGCGTTTTTTCAACTCGTTGATAAGCGTTTCCACTTGCTTGCTCATCAGCAACTCCGACGGATTGGGCGGCACAGGCCCCGCAGGAATAATATCAAGTATTTGTACCACCGAAGGCACTATGATTTTATCCAAATCTGTCAGTTGGCTCAGATAGGTGCTTAGACCCTGTCCGGCATCAATTTCACCGGCCACCAAATCCATACTCAGTTTGGGCTTGCGCATATCGGCGATGATATAAACCACCTTTTTGCCGGAGAGTGCCAGCACCAACGAAATATTGACCGAACAAAACGATTTACCTTCTCCGGCAATGGAAGAAGTTACCATAATCACCTTCGAGCCTTCTTGCTCGTTGCCTAAAATAAAGTTCAGATTGGAACGCAGGGCACGAAATGACTCTGCCAGTGCCGACTTGGGTCTATCTAAAATAATGGTGGATTTGCCTTCTTTATTTTTGATATGCGCCACCGACCCCAGCAACGGTATGCTGCTGATTCTTGCCAATTCATCGGTGTTTTCTATGGTTCCTCTGAACAACTCAAAAAGGAATATCAAACCAATCGGCAGCATCAGACCGCCCAAGAGGCCTAAGGCATAGTTGCGCACTTTTGACGGGCCTACTTGCCTTTCCAAAGAGGCTGATTCTACTATGCGGCTGTCCACCGTAGCTGCGGCACGCATCAAATCTGCTTCGAGGCGTTTTTGCAGCAGCATCACATATACATTTTCGTTGACGGTGTACAACCTGTTGATACCTGTAAACTCTCGCTCGCGCTCGGGAAGCACGCCGGAGCTTGCCTCAGCAGCTTTAATTTGGGCTTCTATATTTTTCAGGGCGAGTGCGTTGGTTGCGCGTGCGCTCACAACGGCTTCCTGCAAACTCTTCTTAACGTTGGCAATTCTCGTATTCAACTCATTGAGAATCGGGTTGCGCTCTTTCCCGTTGCGGAAATAGGTGTTTTTTTCCAATTGCAACTGAATCAACTCCGTAATTAGTGGCGACAGTACTTTGTCGTCCACATCGGCAGCGGTAGGTGCAAGTATCTTGTCATACTCTTCCGACTCTTGCATGTACTTTTCAATGTAGTCTATGTAATTGCCTGTCAGGAGGATTTTTGTTTTTTCTCTTTCCAACTCTGAAACTTTATCGAAAAAAGAAGTGGTGCTCATATAGCCGCTCGCCAGCTTATTGCCGCGCTTGAAGCGTTCCAGCCTGTCTTCCACTTTCAGCAACGACTGCGTAATCTGCCCGAGTTGGGCATCAATAAATTCGATGGTTTTAAGTGCAGACTGGTTTTTCCTTTCTATTTTTTCGGCAATGTATTCTTCCATAAGCAAGTCCAGAAAATCCATGTCGCGGTTAGGATGAGTTGAGTTAATACTCATCTTGATGACATAGGAATTTTTGGGCTCAGGGATGTTGAGGTTGTTTGCATACGAATTAACCAACGATTTGATGCTGTGCAAGCGAAACAGGTACAGTTGTGATAAATCGTTTTCGACTGCGGATTGTTGAGCGCTGATTTTCCGTGAGATAACACAACTGCACTCGTCAGATAATTTGACAGTATCGCCCCAAGTATGTACAGTTGATTGACCAATGGTCTTTTCATCCGTACCAACTTGAAAACCTTGATTTTTGAACGTCAGGTAATAGAGTGCGGAAGGAACGGTTTGGCACAAGGAAACATCCACGACAAATGGCGAGTCCTTATAGATTTCCTCGTTTCGAACGCTTCCTTTGACGTAGTAGCTTACCCTGAACTCGGGGCGTTGTAAAATTTTTTCCAACAACGGCTTGGAGCGAATAACCGCTATTTCGTCGGAAATATTTCTGTTTTGGCTGGAAAACAAGGAAGTAACATCCTTTTCGTCTCTCTCCTGAAGAATTTCTGTAATAACCCCTTCCTTTTCGCCTTTGGCAATAATGGAAGACGACACTAAATAGGTCGGGGTTGTGTATAGATTAATCGTCCATGCGCAGGCAATACCTATAACAGCGCATATAAGTATAACCCACTTATTTGCCCATAGCTTGCCAAGAACTTTTTTAAAGTCCACACTTTCAGCGTCCGGAATGGTAAAGTCTGTTTGCAGCTTGTTCATAACTCGCTCATCTAACGGATTGGACGTAAAATGCCTATCAAATTAGTGATGACAAACAGTGAGTTCACTGCCAACAGATACAGGGTAGCATCTTGGCTGGCAACTGAACGGCTTTTGAGTTTGCCGATAGGCTGCACGTAGATAATGTCGCCGGGCTCCAAGAAGAAATAAGGAGAGCTCAGCAATTTGTCGTTTGTCAGGTCTAAATAGATACTCTGCGCTTTGCCGTTAGACTGGCGAATGAGGCGTACTTTTTCTCGGTTGGCAATGTCGGAAAGCTCGCCGGCAAGAGCAATGGCCTCATAAATGGTTATCTGGTCTTTTTCTACCTGTTTTGTGCCCGGTTGCTGCACTTCACCCAAGAGGGTAACGGTAAAACCAAGCGACCGAACCTGTACATACACATCGTCAAATACTTCGTTGATGCGTTGTTGAATCCGTATGGAGGCCTCTTCGTTTGTAAGCCCTGCCACATGAACAGCGCCTATGTTGGAGAAGGCCACAGTGCCGGTATCGCTTACAACGTACTTGTCGGACGGCGGTAAAAATTTATCCGTACTAAACTTAGATGATACGTATGTAATAATTTGGATGTTAAGCACATCTTTTGGGCGAATCTTATACGTGTAGGAAGGAATCGTAAAAGTTTCGGGATTTTGCGTGGCAGGCACATTACCTTGCTTGTTTTGCAGATAGATGAGCTTTTTGGGGTTGATACATCCCGTAAATGCAAGGATGAGCAATACGCAACAATAAACAACCCCCTTCATTGGAGTGTGTGTCATAGGTGTCATCTTGATACTTTGTTTGTGTAGTTTCTCTATAATAAAATAGCAATTTATCGCTATTTATTACATGGTTCTTCAAATATAATATTGAGTATTACAAAATAGCAAAGAACATTGAAAAAATTATTTTAAAACGCAGGAAATAATAAAAAAAACCATTTCCTCGCGGAAATGGCCATGTAATAATTCAGAAAAAAAAATCCTTTTTTAAGGCTATTTACCCACTTTTATATCCATCTCTGTTTATTGCACATCGGGAACAACCTCGGCATCATCCAGAATGTAGATGAGGTAATCTACGTCGGTGCCGTTCAGGCGAAGTTTGCCTTTAAAACTTACGGTTTTACGGTTGATGCGCATGGGCGTTTTCATGTACACTTCCATTACCGACTCGGGGCCTCCTGCACCGCCGCAAAAAAAGCAGCTTTCATAGGGGTAGCGCGAAAGCACCAAGCACTCGTTGCCAACATCTACGGGCAATAAAAACCCTTTGATAATCACTTCTTTGCCTTCTAAGGCCTGTACGGCATCATCGAACAAAGGGTAATTGAATTTTTGGTTGTACTTCTTGTTGAACCGCTGCTCCCACTTAATTTTTGCCAGTGTTTCCCATGTCAATTTAACGGGTTGCTGCGATTTTGATGCGGCTGCCTGTGGGGTTTGTGCCTCTGTTACAGAGGCCAAACAGGTCAAAATGGCAGCGATTACCAATTGCTTCAACGGTTTCATCATGTGTTTATGTAATTTTTTTGAATATCTTGTTTTGTTACTCTCCTTTTGCCAGCACTGCCGAAATATCGGTTCTGTAAGCGCCTATGGCAGGTATAAGGGCTGTAAGCGCACCAATGAGTAAGGCTCCGCCCAAAATCAGCCACTCTTCGGTCAGGAAAAGCAGCCCGGTAAACTCTGCTTGCTCGGCTTCTTCGCCCAAATAGCCGATGCTTTCTGCCATTGCATGTCCTAAAACAATGCCAAACAGGCTGCCTGCCAAGGCTATCAGTAAGCCCTCGGTCATCACCAAAGTAAAAAGTTTGGTTGGCGAAGCACCCAAGGAGCGTATAACGGCAAGGTCGTAGCGGCGTTCTTTCAAGGCATTATATAAGGCTATGAAAATGCTTAACCCTGCAACTATAATGATTAAATAAGAAAAACCTTGTACGACACTCACGCCGACTCCCAAAATGCGAAACAATCGGGCAACTTCCACAGCAGGTGAGGCGGCCTGCAAGCGGCTTTGCGCATTGATGTAGCGGGGCAACTGGATGGCAGCCATCGGGTTGCGGTATTGAATGAGCATGGCAGTCAGCTCGCGTCCCTCTTTGCCGGGGGGCAGCCCGTTGAGTGTGTCCGGTCGGTCGGTAACTACCGGCATGTGGGCTGTACTGTCTTCGCTGCTGTGGTCTTCGTGTACCATCCAAACGCTGCCGATGGTTGTCAGCACGAGGTTGTCCATTACCGTACCGGAAGGTTTCATGATACCCGTAACAACATACTGATGTCCGGCATGTTCATCGCCTACACCTTCGCCCATGCCATGCGCGCCCGCAAAACGGTCTCCTATTTTCAAACCGCTTTCCTGCGCCACTTTACTGCCAATGGTTGCCTCCATATCATTTTTCCACCAGCGCCCTTGGGCAATTTCGGCTTTGTAGTGTTCGGGGTAGCGCATATCCGTTCCCACAATGCGAAAGCCCTTGTAGCTGTCGCCCAAAGCCATAGGGATGCTGTGCTTAACCATCGGGTGGCGAACCAGCGCGCGGGCATCTTCCAACCCGATGTTGCCCGTCGGATAGTCAATGTGGAAAACGGCAGACAAAATCAGTTGCATGGGGCTGCCCTTAGAACCTACCACAAGGTCAATTCCTTTGGCATTTTTAACCAATTTGTCTTCCAACTGATGGCTTGCCAGCAATAAAAAGACAATTACGGCAATACCCAAGGCCAAAATGAGCGTATTGAGCACATTGCTCAGCGGGCGGGCTTTGATATATTGAAAACTGATAAAAAGTAAGTTCATAACAAGGACTATAAACGGTGATGTTGCGGAATGAGGTCTTTCAGTCTCCCGTCGTGTGTGGCAATTACGAGCGTGGCATTGTATTGGGCAGCCTGCGAAAGCAACAGGTTGGCCACGGCACGGCAGTTGTCGTCGTCCAAACTGGCGGTCGGCTCATCGGCCAAAATCACCTTTGGCTGATTCAGCATAGCACGTGCAATAGCGGCTCGCTGTTGTTCTCCTTGGCTCATCTGATGCGGGAATGCATGCGCGCGATGGCTTAAATTTAACTCTGCCAGTACTCCGGCTATGCGTTTGTTGTCGGTAGGCAAACCGGCAAAGTATTGTGCAGCAGCCAGATTTTGCGTAACGGTCAGCGAAGGCAACAGGTGCGGTTGCTGAAAAATCAGCCCGATGTGCTGCCCCCTAAACCGGTCGGCCTCCGATTGGGGCAGTTGAGAAAGGTTTACATTGGCAATGACGATGCTACCCGCAGAAGCTCGGCGCAAGCCGGCAAGCAGGTGTATCAGTGTTGTTTTGCCGCTGCCCGACCCGCCTATAAGCAGGCTTACCTCACCCTGCGCCAGTTGCCAAGGCGCAAAACGGAGTTTTTTTCCTTCGGAAAATGTAACGGACAACTCTGTGATATCAATCATGTGCTTAAAATGCCTTACAGGCAAAATTCTGTGTTTATTGCCACAATCCCTCGCCGGAAGGTGTTGCAGGGCTATTGTTTGACATTTTTTAAGCCTTTTTAAAAAAACACCAACCGACTGCATATTCCCGAAAGAGTATAGTTTAACTTATTTTTTTCAACCAAAACAAATTTTTTTAATGGCTTTTTACGAAAAAAGGATAAAAATCATCCTATTAATTACATTCATTTTCAAAGTATTTATTGTATTTATCCAATAAAAAAGCCTAAAATAGCGAAAAAATGTATAATTTTTACCAAAAACATTACGTAAACAAATTATTGTAATAATTTGATATTAAAAGTTCTTTTTGGTTACTTTGGGACATCACTAAACTTATTAAGATATTCACTATGGACACTTCTACTGAACATAACTGGGGCAGAATAGTTTCCATGAATTCGATTTTTTCAACTACCCCTGCCGATATCTACAAACTTTCCATTCCTAATCTGTTATATGTTGGCGAAAATGCCATTCATATTTGTACAAAGATGGTGCAGGCGGGGTATGCAGGGCTTACGTTCGAGTATTGGATGCGTGCGGTCGAGTGGCTGATGCATCGGCTGGAAAGCGGGCAGTTTTTGCCTGATGCCATTATCTGCGACCAAACCATGAGTGTAGATGAGATTAAGGCTTTTCAGGAGCATCTGCGCAAAGCAGAAAAATTGCGTGAAATCCCTTTTATCTTACTATCAGATAAGTTAGACAATCAGGCACGCCAAAAAGCTATTATAGTAGATGCCGATGATGTTTACGACCTAAATCTTGACCCGCAAAAGTTGGATTTGAGGATTCGTTTCCTTAAAAAGTTTAAGTCTATCCAAGCTAAATCGGATATTATGGAGGAAGAGCCTGCCGAAGAAAACCCTTTGTTGAAAGACCGATTCAAATACTTTTTGAAACGCAGTTTTGACATTGTGGCGGCAAGCATGGCGCTTTTGCTGTTGTCGCCTTTTTTAGCCGTTATTGCAGCTATTATTAAGTTGCAAGAACCCGGCGCACCGATATTTTACGTTTCCAAACGCGTGGGAACGGGCTATAAAGTGTTTGATTTTTACAAATTCCGAACCATGCGCGTGGGTGCAGACCAAGAGTTGGAAAAACTCAGCACCCTGAACCAGTACGATACCGACAATTCGGGCAAAAAAGCCAAATTCGTTAAAATCAAAAATGACCCGCGCGTTACGCGATTCGGGCAATGGCTGCGCAACACCAGTTTGGATGAGTTGCCGCAACTTTGGAATATTCTCAAAGGCGATATGTCTATTGTAGGCAACCGCCCGCTGCCGCTCTACGAAGCCAAAACCCTCACACAAGACCGCTGGGCAATGCGCTTTCATGCGCCTGCCGGGCTGACCGGCCTTTGGCAAGTAAGCAAACGCGGCAAAAGCGACATGTCCGTAGAAGAACGCATCAGCCTCGATATCCGCTATGCAACCGACAACTCTTTTATGGAAGACATGAAGCTGATTTTGCGTACGCTGCCTGCTTTGCGGCAAAAAGAAGACGTATAACAAACTTCAAGGATGTATGGAAACGAACCCTCTGGTATCCATCATTGCCATTAACTACAACCAAACCGAAATGACGCTGGACTTTCTGCGTTCGTTGTCGCATTTGAGCTATCCGAACTACGAAGTCATTATTGTAGATAATGCATCGCAGGAAGACCCCACAAGCACCATTCGGGTGCATTTTCCCGAGGTACGGGTTATTCGCGCGGCAGAAAATCTGGGCTTTGCCGGCGGGCATAACTTAGGCATGAAAGCAGCACGCGGCGATTTCTTCTTCAATGTTAATAACGATACGGAGATTAAACCCGAAAATGCGGATTTGATAGAGCAACTATTGGCACCCTTTGCAGAAGACGCAAAAACAGGTGCCGTTTCGCCCAAAATTCGCTATTTCTTTCATCCGAATATTATACAATATGCCGGCTACGGGGCTATTCACCCGCTGACGGGCAGAGGATTTGCTATTGGCGACGGCGAAGAGGACAAGGGGCAATACGACAACCCCTCTACCACTCGGTTCATGCACGGGGCAGCCATGATGCTCAGCCGCAAGGTTGTTGAAAAAGTAGGAATGATGTATGAACCGTTTTTTCTGTATTATGAAGAAATGGATTGGAGTGCGCGTATTCTGAAATCCGGCTATCGGATTTACTATCGGCCTCAAACCGTTATCTACCACAAAGCCTCCATGAGTACGGGCAAAAACAGTCCGTTGAAAACCTTTTACCTGACGCGCAACCGCCTGCTGTATATGCAGCGCAACACAGGGAAATGGGCTTTTGCCGTTTTTATGCTGTATTTCATTTGTGCAACTATACCCGTAACGGTTGTGCGCTACCTGCTGCAACGGCAATCGGAGCATTTACAGGCCTTTTTCAGCGCCATTCGCGATTATGGCATGCAAAACATCATACCCCGAAAAACCATTACGACAAACTTACAGCCTGCTATTCACTAAACTCATAACACTATGCAAACTTCTGCGCTTACATCCGCTACCATTGCTCCGCTTACTCACAAAAAAACCGTAAGGGTACTCCACGCCATCCGTCAGGGCAGCATCGGCGGCGGCGAAAGCCATATCATAGACTTGGTAACTCATCTGAATAAATCTGATTATGAGTCGGTTATTCTTGCCTTTTCGCCGGGTGCAATGGTGGACAGGCTGCGGAAAATGGGCTACAAAGTCTATGTGATTGAAAGTACAAACGCTTTTGATTTGTCCACAGGCAGACAGGTGCGCAACCTGCTCAAATCCCAACAGATTGATTTGGTACATGTTCACGGTACGCGGGCGTTCAGCAATCTGCTGCTGCCTGCACGGCAGTTGGGCATACCTTTGGTCTATACCGTTCACGGCTGGTCGTTTCACTCTGACCAATCATTCCCCGTTTATCATGCACGGCGAATGGCCGAAGTGTTTTTCTGCAAAGCTGCACAGCAAGTAATTACTGTTTCGGCAGCCAATCACCTGACAGGGCAACAACTTTCAACCGATTTTCACTCGGTTACTATTCCCAACGGTGTTGATACAGAACGATTCAACCTCAACAACATAAAAGTTGATTTGCGCCCTTCACTTGGCATTCCGGCAGATGCTTTTGTCATCGGGTTTGTGGCACGACTGACCAAACAAAAACAGCCGCTGCTGATGTTACATGCTTTTGAAAAGGCCGTACAAAAAAGCGGCGGCATGGAAAGCAAACTGCATCTGCTCATGGTAGGCGACGGCGAACTGCGCCCCGATGTTGAAAATGTCATCAACCATTCGGAATTGCTGCAAAAAAAGGTCTGCCTGCAAGGTTTCCGCACCGACGTACCCGAGCTGCTGGCTGCCTGCAATGCCTACTGCCTGCCTTCGCTTTGGGAAGGGCTGCCCATTGCACTGCTGGAAGCGATGGCTATGCAACTGCCTTGTGTGGCTACTGCCGTAGACGGCACTTGCAACGTGCTGCAAAATGAACAAAACGGGCTGCTGATAGCACCCGAATCGGTAGATGCACTTGCCAATGCGCTGCTGTATCTGCTGCACGATGACGCAATGTGCCGAAAATTGGGCAAAGAAGCGCGCCGAACCGTAGAAAAGCGATTCAGTGCGCAGGCAATGGCAGACCGCACGGCAGCCGTTTATGAAGAAGTGCTCGCCATGCGTGAGTGATACTTGCTCATAAAAAAATCGGTTTATACAAAAGCGCAAGTAGTTTGCAAAAAACACTTTGTGTAAATTATTGAAAAACACGTATTTAACTTAAATCTGACAGGTTTTAGAGGCCTGTCAGGTTTGTGCATACCTTCCGTTTGCTGCGGGAAAACTTCGGTAAACAGGGCTTTATTTGTTACTTGCCATTGTCCACAAACCACGACCTATGGTTATTACTGTTTTCAACGTCTTGCTTGTCGTCATTGGGGCATGGGTAGCTTTCAACGCTGCTTATTTGCTGATTTTTGCGCTGGCCGGCAGGCTGATTCGCCGCAAGTCCGTGCCTGAAACCTGTGTGCGGCAAAGAAAAATTGCAGTGCTGATTCCTGCCTACAGGGAAGACGGCATTATTGTACAAACCGCACAAAAAGCCCTGCAACAGGACTACCCCGCCGATAAATACGATGTGGTCATCATTGCCGATTCGTTGCAGACCGATACGCTGAAACGCTTACACCAATTGCCCGTGCGCGTGGAAGAAGTTTCTTTTCCTGTCAGCACAAAAGCCCGCGCCATTCAGGCAACCTTGCGCAGACTGCCCGACACATACGATATCGCTTTCATATTAGATGCGGACAATGTGATGGAAAACCACTGCCTCCGAAGGGTCAATGATTGTTTTCAGGCAGGTTTCAGGGCCGTTCAATGCCGCCGCGTGGCGAAAAATCTTAATACAGCCACTGCTTGGTTAGATGCGGCAAGCGAAGAAATCAACAACTGCATTTACAGGGAAGGACATCGCTCGCTGGGGCTTTCCTCGGCACTCATCGGCTCGGGCATGGGCTTTGACTATGCGTGGTTTAAACAATTATTCCTCACAACCGACATTGCCGAAAGCGTAGGCGAAGACCGTGAAATAGCCTTTGCTTTGCTACAAGACCAAATGAAAACAGAGTTTTTGGGCGATGTGCGGGTATATGACGAAAAAGTACAGAATCGGCAGGTGCTGCAAAAACAACGCACTCGCTGGCTGCACGCCTATTTCCACTATTTCGGCAAACACTTTTTCAAAGGTTTGCGCCACCCGATTGGCAATATAGACTACTTCAATATCAGTTTGCAGTATTTAGTGCTGCCGCGCAGCCTTTTTGTAATGCTTTTTGTAAAAGGATTATTGCTTACTTTGATTGGCCAATGGATGGCTTTATCGCCAATGCTCGGCGTTTCTTTTTACGCGATTGCCGCAATAAGCTATGCGGCGGCACAAATTATTGCCTTGCCTGCTTATTTTTACAACAAGGAATTTGCAAGTGCTGTTATGACGCTGCCGGGCGTAGTGTTGCGCATGTTGTTGGCAACCGTTCCCGCCTTCAAAAAACAGCAACAGTTTATCCATACGCCTAAAAATTATCAGGCTTGATGAATTTTTTACGCTGCCGCATGAAATGGCTGATGCAACTACTCATCGGTGTTGTGCTGTTTGCAGGCTATCACCTGAGCTTTCCGGCCAATCGCTCGGAAAGTGATGACGGCTACATGTATGCCCGCATTGTGGCGCAGGAAAGCCCGATAACTACCGAACTGTACGACCTGAAATTTGTACTGTTCCTTTCTTCGGCGCACGGCATATTTTCGCTTGTCAGGCAGATAGCCCCGACAACGGATGCTTACTTGCTCATGTGCCGCATCAGTGCGGTTTGTGCCGTGCTGACGCTGCTCATTTTTTATCGGCTGCTGCATCGGCAAGGCGGCATGAACCGACCGACCGCATTGTTAGGCACAGGGCTGCTTGCTGTTTCTTACCACTTCTGGCGCTATGCAGTGGAAGCCGAAGTATATCTGCCTGCCATTTTAGCGGTTACTGCGCTGTTCTATCTGGCCATGCGCTCGGTAAACCAAGGTCTTTCGCTGCCTGTAGCCGCTCTTATGGCGCTGCTCGCGGGAGTTGCCGTACTTATCTACAAACCTAACATGATTCCCGTCGGGTTTCTGTTATTGCTGCTATTTACGCGCAAGGAAAATCGCCTGCTTACCGTCGGCACGGGTGCGCTGGCAGCGCTGATAGTTGTTGCGGGCTACTATCAGGTGTATCAACTGAACAACGAAGAGCAAAAAAATTTTCTGCAATACCTACTCACCGCTACGCACTCTCCGCATCGCGCGGCTTGGAGCGCGGTTAAAATTGCCGCCGTGATGGGTAGTTTGTTGCTTGCCCCTAATTTTATGTACGGATTTCCTGCCGTTCAGCGATTTTTACAAGCATCGTTTCAAGGGCAATATTTGCAGGATGAAATTTTTGCGGCCTCGCAGTTTCCCGCGACAATTAATGCTGCTTTGATTACGCTGGCAGGCTGCACAGTAATTTTCATTGTCTTATTGGCACGCAGCATCGGCAGGCAAACGCTCCGCGATTTCATCCAAACACCTAACCTGATTGTCATCGGCTGGCTGCTGACCTATACGGCATTACTCATTGTACAGTTAGATTCCTTCTCGCCCGAGCCGTTTGTTCCGCTGCTGTTGCCCATTGCCTATCTGGTAAGCGTCTTTATTTTTAAACCGCTGGCCACACAACCTTTGCTTCCTGCCGCATTTGTGGCAACCGTTTTTTTCCACAACCTCTTGGGCGGATTCGGCATGATATATTCACCCGATACCGAATGGCTGCATTGCCAACAGAAATGGCTGATGCAAAACGCCCGAAAAGGAGATGTGATTGTGGTACACGGTGCTATTGTTACGCAAAAAAAACTTGCCTATTACACACCCGCCAAGGTGCTGGCTTCATCTGTTTTTTATGAATCGCCCTATGCCGTTACCGATACGGTCAGAAGCGACGGGCGGATTTTCCTGCTGACGGACGCAAGCAACCTCAACCGCAAAGGATATCAGCCGACAGGCAACTGCAAGGGATATTTGTATGAAGTTCGCCGTTAGCACGCGCCGTTAAGCAAGTGAGCAATTTACTGCGTTCTTTTCTTTCGATTATTAAACTGCCGGCAGGGACTTTGTCCGCTGACAGAGTCCCTGCCGGCGGCTGAAAGCCCGGTCAGCGGATTTAGATAAACGGGTTTTAAACTGCTCAGTTACTTAGCAAACATTACTTCTTCACCAACTTCCTGACGATTACGCCTTCCGATGTTTCTATCTGCAACAGGTAAACACCCGAAACCTGTGCTTCCAGATTCAACTGCGCGCCGAACAGCAAGTCATTGGCCGTGAGCGAATGAGCGGCAATGAGCCTGCCCTGCAAATCGGTGATGCGCAAGGTATGCGCTGCGTTGCTTTGTCGCAACATCGTCACAGGGAACTTCACCTGAAAGACACCGCCTGCCGAAGGGTTTGGATATATGCGCAACTCGTGTGCCCATACAGGCTCGGTAGGCAGCGCAGTTACATTAAACCCTTCCGGCTCCGAAAATGCCGTACAACCGTTGCGGTCGGTGATGCGCACCCGATAAAAACCCGATTCGGAAGGTTCAAACTGTGCGCGGTTGGCATCGGCTACCTGCACGTTGTCTTTAAACCACTGGTAACTTATCACTTCGCCCGATGTTTCGGCTGTCATACGCCCGTTTTCGGTGCGGATGCGCACCACAGGAGCAGGATTGCGGCGAATGGTGATACTTTCCGACAAAACGGTGCATCCGCCTTCGGTCAGCATACGCACGGCATAAGTGCCCGGCTCACGTGCCGTGAAATTGAGGCTCGCAGCTCCGCCGATTCCCTGCCCGTCTTTCAACCAAAGCAACTCAACTACGTTCTGATTGCGGGCGGCGCTCAACTGCACAAAAATCGCTTCGCCTTCACAGAAGTTCAGCCCTCCCGAAACCGTCAGGCGTGTATTGATGCCTGTTACACTGCTGCCGCAACTCAGGCGCACATCGTATTCCGCGCTGAGCAGCGTCAGTGCAGGTGCTTCGGGGTTCGTAACTTCTACGGTGTAAATACCGCTTTGAGCAGCCGTTGCGCTGTTGATAGGCAGCGCGGGATTGTCGGTAGCAACCACCTGCACGCCATTGCGCAACCAACGGTAGCGGTTTTGTTCGCCTCCCGTGCGGATTTCCAGCAAAAAGCTGCTGCCCTGCTCGGCGTTGATAATTTGCGGCGTGCCGATTCGCGCTTGCGGTGCATAGATGAAGTCTATCGGACGGAACAATGGCATCAGCGGCAGTAAATCAGCAAAATCCAGTTTGTTGGAGTACGCATACAGTTTTTGCAAGCGGCGGAGCGCATCCAAGGGCGGCAAATCGCTGATTTCGTTGTTGTGGAAAAGGAATACTTCCAGCGCGGTCAGGCGACTGATGCTTGCAGGCAGTGCAGTCAGCAGGTTAAACGAAACGTCTAAATAGCGGAGCTGCTGCAAAGGTGCAAATATATCGGGCAGGTGCACCAATTGATTATTGCGCACAATCAGCGTGCGAAGTTTTTGCAGAGAAGTCAATTCAAAGGGCAGAACAGCAAAGCGATTGTTGTTCAATAGGAAGGCTTCCATATTTGCCAATGCGCCAATTTGCCCGCTTAATCGGTCAAATCGGTTTTCGGATAAAATAAGCGTTACCAACTTTCGCAGGCGGCTGATGCCATCGGGAACTTCTCCCGAAAAATCGTTGCGGCTCAGGTCTAAGTATTCCAGTTCTTCCAGATTCAGCACCCAGCCGGGGAACAACCCCGACAGGCGGTTGCCAGACAAGTTCAGGTATCGCAACTTGCCAAAAGCCACAATGTTGGCTTCAAAAACGGCTGCCAAATCGCCGGAGAGGTTATTGCCGCTCAGGTCTATGCCAACCACTTCGCCGTTTTCTACCTTTATGCCGCGCCACGTACCGGGCGGGTCGTTAAAATTCCATTTTTCGTGCCAATCTTCGCCGCCTGTGGCATTGTAGAGCCTGCGCAATCGCTCAATATCCATCGGGTTATTTACCTGCGCACTGTTAATGGTTTGTGTACCGCCCGCGGGCAGTGGATTCACACCTATTTTGGCAAGTTCATTGTTCGCCAACGTTACTTGCGTCTGAGCAACTGTTCCTATCCTAATAGTGCGACCTGCCTGTGCCTGCACGGCAATATCTGCCGTGAGGATGAGAAACAGATTGGTGCTGCGTTGCAAATTCAGGTTTAAGTTGCCGAATGTAAGCGTACTACCTGCTCCTGCGGACGGCACGACGGCCAATTCCCTGTCCTGAGGGTCATAGGAGGCATTGGACGATAACCACAAGCGGAAACCGTTGGGTTTCAGGTCTTGCGCCGTAAATGTCCCTTCGGTGCGCAATTGCAGGCCTTGCAAAACCTGCGCCTGTCCGCGGGCAAACAGGCTGATTACGTACAACGGATGCTTATCCGTATTCGGGTCAATATTGCCCGCATCTACTCCTGCAAAACCAATATTCAGCCCTGCATGAACTTCAAATGCCCTGTTTTCGGAAACCAATTCGGGAGCAGGGACAACGTCGGTGCTGTTGGCCACCGAAATTTGTGCCGTCCCAATGTTGGCTGTCAATTCGGGGGGAATGATTGCCTGCAACTGCCTGCTATTGACAAAAGTTGTGGCTAACCGTATGCCGCCATTCCAGCGAACAACAGCCCCGGGCAGGAAATCATCGCCAAATAAGGTGAGCACGGTCGCTGCCCCTTCGGCAATGGTAAAGGTAGGGGAAATATTTTGCAGTATCGGCGTAAAAGGCAGTGTTCTGCCTACGCCCGTCAGTGCCTGAGCGGTATAATTGGCTGTATTGCCTCTGCCGTTAAAGGCATATACATCTACGGCGTATGGCGTGTCGGCTTCCAGTTGTGCTGCCGAAAACTGCCGCGTATCGTCAATGCCTATGATGCGCACACCGTTGATAATTTCACCCACGTTGTACGATTTACTGTCTTCGGGCACAAAAGGCGGCGTATCGGACAAACGGATGGTGATGAGGTAATTTTCAGGCGCAGGCAGCGACTCGGTAAATTCACCACCCAAACCCGATTTGGTACGGCGGGTAAACCGTAAATCAACAGGCGTAGCGGCGGGTTCGGTTGCCAGAGTGGCCGCTGCTCCGCTCAAAGGGTCGGTGGTGCGGTAAAGCCGTCTTGTACCGTTGCCGTTGTAGGCATACACATCAAAAACATATTCGGTGGCAGGTTGTAAACCGTTGGCAACAAAGCTCAAATTATTGCCCTGTGCCACCACCCAATGGTTGGGAGCCAAGGTTGCACCTACGGCATAGTTGGTGCCGTCTTGTGGCAATATGCGCGTGCTTCCCTGCGGTCTTCTAATGACTAAATAGCCTGCCGCACCACCAAAGGAAGGCGTAAATGCACCTTCAATTTTGCGGTCGGTAATGCCTGAAAAAACAAGTGCCGTTGGTGAGGCATCGGGCGTTTTTACCTGTGTTTGAAAACGTGCCAAAAGCGATGGCGTTATCAGGTAGTTGGTGGCTATTCCCGTACCGTTCAGGGCATACACCGAAACCACGTATTCTGTATCGGGCAGCAGGTTGTTAATGAAAAAGGTATTGAGATTGCCCCGATAAACCACCCGCACATTAGGTGCAATAAAGCTGCCCACAGCATAAGCCACCCCATCCTGTGGCGGTGCTTCGGACGTGCCAAGCGGACGGATGGTTGCCAGATACCCGCTGCAACCACAACCGGTAGTAAGGATAACATTACCTGTGGCACTTGTGGCCGTAATATTGGTAATGGTCAGTGGGGCGGGCTGCGCCAAAGGGTCGGGTGTAGGCGGCAAAGTTTGTACACTACCCGATAGAACAGCACTTATCAGATAGTTTCGCGTAAGCGGGCTGCCATTGTAGGCATACACATCATACGTATAATCGGTTAGTGGTATAAGTGCATAGATATCGTTAAATGACAAACTAACTCCGGAAGCAACCACCATTTGTCCGGCATAAACAGTACCCGGCATGTAAGCCTGCCCGTCAATGGGAAACGTTTGCGGGTCGCCTGTCAGTCGGCGCAATACCAGATAGCCATCGGCAGGTGTAACAGGCGGGTCAAACAGACCTGTTACCTGTACGCCGCTCACGGGGGTAAGCGTCAGGTTCAGCGGCGGGTTGAGCGGCTCGGCTGCTAATGTGGAAAAGTTCGCGGGGTTGCCTGTATCGGGGTTGATATTGTAGGTAATATTGGGCAGATTTTCGTTGTACTCAAACACCTGAACGGTGTACTGCGCAGCAGGCAGCAGGCCTGTTACCGTTACGGGGCCTGCACCGCTGCCATTGAATACGACCTGATTGCCACTGCCGCCGTAAACGGTATTGGCCGTATAGGAAGTATTGTTGAGCGGCGGCGAAACAGGCGACGTATCATCTGTGATAATCACTAAGCGGTGCGTACCGTTGCCGTTTGCCCAGTTTAACTCTGCCGAAGTGGGCGTAATATTAGTTACCGTAACAGCTGTTGCCTGCACGGTTGGCGCCAGCCCTCCGATGGGTGTAACCAAAACAGGCACCCGCGAAGACTCACATGCCAAAACAGGGTCGTATGAGCTTACATAAAACGTAACAGGGACGATTACGGGCGGCGTAATGAACACCCCCGAGGTAGTAGCCAGAGGCGTACCGCCCGTTGGCACATCGTACCATCGGAAATTGCTGACTCCCGTAGCCGTAGCCGAAAGTTCTGCCGTGCCGCCTATTATGGGCACAAGGGTAACGGTTGCCGTTGGCACCGGCAGGCTGCAAACGGTTTGGATGCCCTGCGCGGGCAGCGAATCAATCCCGACAATAGAGGCCGCTCCATTAAATACAAAATTATTTTTCCGAATAATACCCGTCCGCACGGTTTCTCCGCTGTTGGCAAGCGGGGCTATGTCTGCCGTAACCCAGAAATAGCGCACATCGCCCGGGGCAATACTCACAGGCGAAAGTATCAGGAAGTTGATATCTTCGCCGCTGCCTGTGTTGGTCGGGAATGCCGCATTAACCAAGGTAGCGGTGCTGAAATTGTCGGCCGTATTTTGATAAAGTTCAAATTGACTGATGTCGGTATTGGTGTATGTTCCTCTGAACGGAATCAGTACTCCTGTAAAGTCAGGTAAATCAGCCGCACCCTGCGTAACGTTTTCCAAAGAAAACTGCGAGAGTATATGCCGCAGCGTGCCGGGCGATACTAATTGGTCGGGAATGTTGGTAAACGACAGCAGAAAAGCAGGCAGTTGCACAAAAGGCGATGTATTGTCCGCTATATCGGTGGCCGATACGACTAACCTATCGCCTCGGCTCACGCCCGGCAGCGATACCGACCAGTCGCCATCCAAATCGGTTAAAGTAGTGGCTATGATTTCCCTTGCCTGCCGCGGTGCAGTCGTAAAGGCACAAGTAAGGGAATTATCGCGGTAAACGGTAATGGTATCAAAAGGCACGGAACGACCCCGTAATTCCATGAAAGGATTAATCAGGTTAGGGGTAAATGAGGTAACAGTAGGAGGCGACTTGTCATTATTGCCGCCCGCAACTAACTCCGCCGCCGCCAATTCGTTACAGAAAATGCGGTTATTGCGGAAATTATTGCCCGTTCCGCCCGATACTCTCACCCCTACCTGTGCACCGCCAATCAGGTTGGGCATTCCCAACTCGGCACCGCCAATAACATTATCGTTGCCACTGATGCTGATGCCCGCACTCATCGAAGGAATAGCGTCTATATCAATGCCATTGGGTTTTACGGCTATAAAGTTGCCTTGCACCGTATTATTTGAACCTTGCAGTGTAATGGAACCGCCAAGGAGGTTGCGCTCGGCTATATTTCGTCCGCCAATTGTATTGTTATTGCCCACTACGTTTATTTTGCTGACAGAAGGAGTAGCTACAAGGTCGGCATCAGGCTCTCTGCCGATATAATTGCCTTTAACAGACACATTGGAAACACCCGCACTGATGGTAATTTCACCGAATACCCCTCCTGCAATTGCCACTCCCGACAAGTGCGAATAGCTTGCACTGCTTGTAAAAGGCGTTGTTTGCGTATCAAACTGTATAGCCCCCTGAATTTCTATCCGAATATCGGCAGGGGTTGAAAGGCTTACGGCAGGTGCAGCCCCGGGCTGTGTATAGCCGTTAATCACCACGCGGTCGCTAAAACTAAAAGAGCCGATGATAGTATGCGGCCCTGCCCCCGGAATGTTAAAATAAATAGCATTCACCCCGGGCAAAGCATTGGCTTCCTCCGCAGCTGCCCGCAGCGAGCAGTTGCCCGTTCCGTCATCGCAAATGCCATCGCCCGGGTTGCTGTCGGGCGTATTGGCCGTCGTATTCACCACAAAAATACCTGATGAAAGTATTTGTGGCGATGAAAACGGCGAAGTATTACCCGCAGCATCGGTGGCCGTTGCCGTGTAACGGTGGCCGGGGACGGGCGCAAAAGGAATTGACCACGTGCCGCCGCTGACAATGGTTTCGCCAATCAGCAGCCTGCCTTCGGCTGTGTTGGGTGAAGGTAGGCCGTTATTGGTGAAAATCTGTATTCGGTCGCCGTCGGTGCCTGTGCCGCTAAGTGTAAGGTCAGCAGCGGCAATGGCATTAATTGCGGGAGCAGCTTTGTCATTGTTCGCACCTACGTCTAACACAATGCCATCGCCCGTGTTGTTGTAGATGCGGTTGTGCAAAATGCGGTTGTTGGTGTTTGCACCAAGGCTGCCGATAACAACCCCCGCGCCGTTGTGGGCAATAATATTTCCTTGCCATGCATCGTTGCCGCCTATCTGATTGGAAGTGCTGTTGTCATCTATCAATACGGCAGTGCCTGAGTTGCCCAACGGGGCAATGCGATTGGCTGCCACACCAATGGCATTGCCCCAAACGTAGATGCCTGTGGCATCAGCCCCCAAATTAATCGCTGTGCCGCTGATGCCACTGATGAGGTTGCCTGTTTCGGTATTGTTTGAGCGTCCGATAAATTGGTCGGCCGCATTGGCAACCGAAATGCCAAGCGAAGTGGCAACTGCTGCATTTCCTGCCGCATTCGTACCGATGTAGTTGCCTATTACTTTGTTGTTTGTGCCTGCGCCTTCAATTAAAACACCTGTTTCCAAACCGGCTATTACGTTGCGGCGGGACTCTATTCCATTGCCGATAAAGTTACCAAAAGATAAACTCCCTCTGATGGCTACTCCTGTGCCAAAGTTGTTGTAACTGTTGGCGCCCGTTGCATCCAAGCCAATGTAATTGCCAACAATGCGGTTATCGTAAGCATCGTTTATCAGCACGCCCGTGCCGAATTCCTGTACTTCAATCACGTTCATGCCGGCAGGTGTACCGTCGCCGATAATGGTACTGTTTACAAATGTGCCTATGAAAATTCCGCCATCGTTGGCATTAGGCAAAAATGAGTTATCAGGCCTGATACCGATGAAGCAGCCCGTTACTTTGCAATCGGATACATCCAAACCACCGATGTTAATGGCAGCGCCGCTTTGGTTGGTAATGGAAAGCCCACGGACTTCTATGCGCGCTGCCGCAAGCCTCAACCCGTTAGATGTGGCAGCTCCTACACGGTTGATTTCTATTTGGATAACGGCATTATTGGGTAACCCAATGGCATTGCTGTTGGGAACAGCACCGGGTTGCGAATAGCCGTCTATGAGCACCTGTTCGTTAATATCGGGCAAATCGTCGGTGAGGAAGATGGTATGAGGCCCTGCCCCGGGTATATTGAAACGAATCAGGTCAAAGCCTGCGGAGGCATTGGCTTCTTCAATGGCTGCCCGCAATGTGCAGTTGCCCGTGCCGTCGTCGCAAATGCCGTCGCCCGGGTTGGCATCGGGCGTGTCGGCGGTGCTGTTTACCACCAGCTCTTCCGTTTTGAAAATGGCATATTTGCGAGGCGTTTCGCTGATGGTCATATTGCTTGCTTCCATAAAAAAATCTAACCCGCCAAAAACAGCAGAGGGATAGCGCTGCCATACGCCGTCAAATACATACAAGCGTTGGAAAGCAGGATTGCCGACATTCAAAGCCGAGGGGTAAATCATGCTGAAAGTACCTACGGCAACAGTTCCCGCACCTGTGGGCGCTTGCATCTCAATTTCAAAGTTGGCATAATCGGAAGTTAATGCAGGCGGGAAAAAACCGATTGCGGCAGGCTCCATCACCCGAAAGTAGTAAATGCCCGCCGTGGCCATGTCGCCTACATTAACCGTAATCGGGGAACCCACAATTGTGGCCATCCTCAACTCTTTGGCAGGCTCTGCCGCATTGAAAAATACGCCCCAGCGACCCGAGCCGTTGGTTTGTACAACCCCTCCTTCGGGATATGCCACAATGCCGCCCGCTACAATCAGGTTGTTTGCACCCAACCGTATGCTGCCGCTGCTCAGGAACAGGGCGTTGGTTGTTATGTTTCCTGCCGGTAGTTTGACGCTGTTGCTGACTTCCAGCGTGCGATAAACCGAAAGTGCGGGAATGATTTGCGTAGAACTTCCCCCGAAATGAATCGTGCTGTTTTCTCCCAAGCCGGAAGTTGTTACCAGCAACTTAGCATCTGTAAGCCCCGCTACGGCACCGTCTAATCGGAGTTGGTGGTCTTCGCCCTGCATGTCGAGGATGCCGTCCGCATCTACCTGCATCAGCCCGCTAATCCGCAGACTCTGCGGAAAAATGGCGGAAAAACTCCATATGCCGACTTTTATAATGAGCGAAGAAAGTAAAGTCTGTTGAGGCGAACTGTACTTAACTTCGGCTGTGGGCGTGTTCTTTTCAATGAGAACGCCCACACTGCCCGATATGTTCTCTACCGTAAAATTAACATTGGCACCACCGATAAAAGCGATTTGCCCAATGCCCGATGAGGCAGTGATAACGGCAGTGCTTGCTACCTGTTGCAGGTTGTTAAGCACTTGCAGTTGGCTGTTTCCCCGCAAGTCCAACGTACCGTCCGATTGCACAAAATCGCCTTCTACTCTCAGCCGCCCCGGGTCGCTCCCCGATGACAACCGCAAAAAACCGCCTGCAATGTTTGCATCTCCCGTAACGGTCAATTGTCTTGGGGCAGTAGCAGCCAGATTTAGCGTACCGGTACCTGTGCTAACCATATCCAGCGATGTCAGCGTGAGGTTGCGGTCTATCAAAAAATCACTGCTTTGTCCGCTGCAATCCCACGTCAAATTACCAAAAACGGGGGCTCCCCAATGGTCAAATTCCGTGGCATCGCTGATGCCGCTAATCAATACGGTTGATAAAGGTTTATAAATAGCCGCTGGAATGCTGTCGCCATTGACATTGTGGATGTATGTTGAACCGTCGCGAAAGTCTATCAACCCTTGATTGCCCGCACGGAAGGCACTGAGCCTACCATATCCCGAGGCTGGCCCTGCCACATGTGTTGCCTCAATGCTGCCTTCAATCACAAAAATTGAAAAATTATTGGCAGGTCGCAAGCAAAATACGGCATTAGGGGCTGAACCGCCGTACAGTTGCAACGACTGCCCCGACGCATGAACGAAATTACTCAATACGTTCAAGAAAGTAGGTATGGTAAGCGATGTAGTAAAGGCCACTCTGTCCGATGAGCCGAAATTGACAATTTCCAATCCTCCGACTGAGGTATTGGTAACTGAAAAAACAACCGTAACGCTTCCCGTTTGCACCCCTGCCAGCGACGAAATATCGGAGCCGTCAAAAATAGCGCGGTCTATAATGCCGGGGACACCTGCGCCGCCTGCCCCGCCTAATGTAAGCGACCAGTTAGCCGTGCTGTTCCATACGCCACCGATTCCACCCACCCAGTAATAGTCTGCGGCCGAAGTCTGTATTGCCCAGAATAACAGTACGAATAAGCCTGCAAAACTTTTACGACACCATTTTTTAAAAAAGAAAACGTTTTGTAAATAATACGGCATTTTTTTATCGTTTAGTATTTTTAGCTTTAATTACCTGATTATCAGTTCTAATTTACGATAAATAACGGACGAAAAAATGCCCGAGTAAGTTTTTAAAAATTAATTCATCTTTTAAAAAAGGCTATTCGTAGCTTTCTTTTTATTTAGCTTTCTTTTCCTACTTTCTTAGAATTACTGCAAATTGCTCATTTTCAACAAATTACACCTTTAAAATGCTACAAATTTGTGTAGATTGCAAGTAAAAATGCTACAAATTTGTGCCTACTCTCCTGCTTGTCTGCTACTAATTTGTGTTGTTTCCCCGCTTAACCGCTACTAATTTGTGCATGTTGTTTTTTTAGAAGTTGTTGATATTTTAAACACCCCCTTTTGACTGCTACAAATACGTGCATCCCCCTTTTCCCCTACTGACTGCTACAAATTTGTGTATGTGTGCATGCTTAACTGCTACAAATTTGTGTGCTGCAACAAAGCCAACGGCAGGCGCTTATTTCCGCATCAAGTCGCGAGTTGCTGACTGCTACAAATTTGTGTACACCTGTTTTTAACTGCTACAAATTTGTGCGTGCGATGCTTTTTTGCCCTACCAACAGGCTCCCTTTGAATTGATAACTGCTACAAATTTGTGCAATGCTTTTTTTTACAATTTCTGCTACGTAAAATTTTGATTTGTAGCAGCTATCAGTTAAGTTAGAACGTGTTTTTGCATGATTGCAGCGTATTTACTGTACATATAGTGCTAATATGATTCACATGAAAGAAAAGAAAAAACATCCGATACACTATACCGTATTTCATCCAAACATACTGATAGGCGTTAATACCGAACTAAAACTGGCAGAACAACGGCTGTATATGGAAGTGTTAAATTTCAACCATTTGGCCGAGCCGGACAGGTTAGACTATGAAATACCCTACGAATTTATCACCCACAGCACCGACAAAAAGGTTATCCAGAAAAAGGCACATCAGGAGTTTACCCGCATTGCCGAAGTGCTGCAAAAACGTGTTTTTCGCTTGGATAAGGAGTTTATGCAAACGCATTTCAACGAAAAATATGCCGTTACTTTTAACCCCTTTCCGGTGATTAAATACAAGGAAAAGCACTTTCAAGTGCGCCTGAATGAGTATTTAAAGGCTATTTTGGTAAAATTGGAAACCGGATTTACCAAAGGCGATATTGAATTGCTTCGCACCTTCCGCAGCGAATACTCTTTTTTGATGTACTGGCTCATCCGCGAACAGCAGTGGAAACAGCGCGGCGGCATGTTGGAGTTTACGGTTGAGGGCTTGAAAAAAGCCTTAGGTTGCGAAGACCAATACGAAGGAAGATTCAATAATTTCAAGGCACGCGTATTGGACGTAGTCTATGAAGAATTTAAAGGGACTTGGGTAGAGTTTGAATACGAAATCGTGCGCGGCGGAAAAGGCGGCAAAGCCATTCAGGCCATCCGATTTCACTTTAAAAACGATGCACAGCAAGAACGCACGCTGGCCCCTGTTGCGCAATATGAGTGGGAAAACGAACTGTTGCGCTATGGCGTACAGGAACGCGATATATGGCGCATCCGCGACTGGGTAAACACTTCTGCACCTTTGAAAGACGATTACATCTGGGATTCGTTCTATGTGGAAACCTGTATTAAGATGGCGCAGGAGCACTACCGCAGCAAAAAACAGCAACAGAAAGCCAAACAAATACAAAACATGGCTAACTACATTTATGCTGCTTTGATTAATGGCTGGTGGTTGCCCGAAATAGAGTTTCGCCGCAGTGAATTGCAGAAAAAGTCTTTGGCGATGCTGGTGCAGTCGGGTGCTAAAAGAAACCCTGCACCCGTAACGGCCGAGGCAGCGGAAAATGCCGCTGTGTCTGCTTTGACCAAAGCAACGGCCTATGCGGTGGAGCGGCAGGCCGAAATTCCATTTGCTGCTGCCAAGCCCAAGTTTACCATGCCTTATGCCGATTTTCAGGCAACCTATCGTGCGTATTGCGAAGCCACCGGCGAAACTGTCGGGGAGGCTGAGTTTGCCACACGCCTTGGCTATGTCATCGCCGGCGATGTGGTGGAAAAACGGTAGTCTTCCCCCTTTGATTTTTATGTGTTCAAGGAGCTATCCGCAAGCAAGGGTAGCTCCTTTTAGTTTTTACAAAAGGCTTTCCAAAGTATCCATCAATGCCTTTGCTTGTTCTAAGGCACTTCTGTTGCGTTTTTTAACGGCCTGCCCCAATAGTTTGACAATATTGTTTTTCACCTGTTCGGCTGCTTTTGCCGTGTCATTAGCGGTTGCGGTGTCTGCCGATACGGCTGCCGGTTCGGGGGCAGCGGTTTGCTCTTTGGCTTTTCGGTAGGCTTCGGCAAAGCTGCTGCCGTTCATGATGTACTCTCCCATTTCTGCCAATATATCGTCTTCGTTGGCAAGATTAGTGAGCTGCAACTTGCTGAATTTGACGCGCTTGTTGAGCATGTCCCATTTGAGTTGCTCGTTGCCTTGCGTGAGTTTGTCTAAGGCCTCGGCAAACTTTTCATCGGTTCGGATGGTTTTTTCCGATACCTGATGTTGTTCTGCCAATCGCTCGGCGGTGCGCTCGCCTTCACCTGTCTTCTGAAACTGATTGCTGCCTGTGCCGCCTATTTTGCGTTTTTCCTGTTTGTATTGCAAGCCGCGCAGGTAGGCTTTGGTTTCTTCGGTAACGTTGCGCTTGCCCAACTGGTTGTTAATCATCCAGTCTTTGGCGGCTTCTTCATCGGCAAAGTCAATCAACTGAACGCGAAACGGCAGGTTGTAAGTGGTGCAAATTTGGTAGCGGTTATGCCCGTCTATCAGGATATACTTGCCATCGCGTTGCCAAACGATGAGCGCATCGCGGCAGCCTTCTTTGCGGATGTTGTCTTCCAACTGGCGGTATTCGTCTTCGGCCAGCGGCGGAATGAAGTGCTTGAACTGTTCTTCAATAACAATGTTTTCGCGGATATATTCCAACGATTGTTGGTTTTGCTTTTCCGCTTGTTCTACCAACTTATCAAATTTAAATGCCTTTTTTGCCATGCTTTACAGTAGATTTTTTACACACTCAAATCACTCAACCATCCCGTCAATCGTTTCGTCATCTCATCCTTGCCCGACTATGCCACCTGATTGCCTATGATTTCTTTGGCTAGTGCCATGTAGTCTTCTGCGCCTGCCGAGCGGGGGCTGTATTCAAAAATATCTTTCCCAACCGATGTAGCTTCTGCCAAACTGATATTTTGGCGAATGGCCGATTGATAAACCTTGCCGTGATAGATATCGCGGACGGTTTCGGCTATGTGCTGACGGAAAACGGTTTTATTGATTTGCGTAATGAGCAGTCCGGCAATTTCAATGGTCGGGTTTAGGTTTTCGCGGATGCTTTCTACCAGCCGCAAGATGGTTTGCAGACCTTTTACGGCCAAATATTCGGACTGCACCACAATCATTACTTCGGTGGCTGCAATCAAGGCATTGGTGGTCAGGATGCCCAACGAAGGCGGACAATCTATCAGAATAAAATCGTAGTTGTCTTTGACGGTGCGCAGGGCATTTTTGAGGCGAAAATAGCCATTGACATCGGCTTGCAGTTTTACTTCGGCTTCCGACAGGTCTAAATCTGCCGGTACAAGGTCTAAGTTAGCCGCCAAATTCATAATAGGCAGCGGTTCGTTTTCACAAACAGCCTGATAAATATTTCGCTCGGGCTCTTCCACACCGATTGCCTGTGAGAGGTTTGCCTGCGGGTCTATGTCTATGATAAGTGTTTTCCGGCCATTAAGGGAAAGGGCTTTGCCCAAGTTGAGCGTGGTCGTAGTTTTACCCACGCCGCCTTTGTGGTTGATGATGGCGATAATTTTCATCCGTTGCAAGTTGGTTTGACGTGTACGAAATTAGGATTTTATATGGTTTACACAAAAAAACAGCAGCGTGGTAATATTTACCGCGCTGCTCTTGGGGGTGTTGTTACTTAAAAAACTTTATTCAGACCACCAAACGCCAAGTAAGAAGAAAGCCATGCATCTAATTTTTGGAAGGTTAGAGAAGCTGTTTGCAGCAATTCATCCTCCGCTTCGGGATGGTTACTTGCAAAATCGCTAAGTAATGCCTGAAATTCTTTCCACATATCCCCCAGATTTTCGGTGCCGTAGCTGTTGAAGTATGCCGCACCTTGTTCGGCAGTAAAACCGAATTTTCTTGCCAGTGCGCGGCTAAGAAATTGTCCGCCAAGTGTAGAACCTTCCATGACATAGAGAAAACCCACGCGCTGCGCATCGGTTTGAAGAGGCGGCAGGTCGCTGCTCAGAGGCAGGTTGGCGGGGTTGATTTGTAAAAACTGCAAATCTTTTATAAGCATCGGTGTTTTGCGGCGGGCTACGATGTTAAATCCGGCCTGTTGCCACAGCGCCGACTTTTCCAGCGGCGGTTCGCAAACGCTGTAAAAGCCGTAGAACTTACTCAGCAAATGCGCATAGGCCTCTTGTGTGATGGTTTCATCCACAATGGCTTTGGTGAGTGTATTCTGCTCAATCTTATCATGATGGGCGGCAGTAAACTCTTTTAGCTTTTTATGAATACTCATCTGTTCTCTCTCCTATTGAAACTTCAAGCCTTACAGCGTATTGATTGAGGATTAATCAAGGCAACCTGCTTGGCTTTTTAGTCATACAAAATAAACAACAGAATTAATATGAGTGAATAAAAACAGCATTTCATATTTTGAAAATCAGCAACACATCGGATGATAGGCATGATTACAACAACCCGCAGCGTGGTAACATTTACCACGCTGCTACTTTTACTGCTACAAAAAAGTGCATGGTTTATCGCCTGTTTTTCTTGGGATTCTGCTAATTTTAAGTTCGCTAACTAAGGTAAAATTCCCATGCAAAAGCTACCGCGCAGAGATTTCCTGAAAACCACCGGCCTTGCAGGTTCTGCATTGGCATTGGGTTTTGTTTTCGCCGACAAAAAAGCTGTATTAGCCAAAGTGGCAGACAGTGGCTCATCTGAAATTACGCCGTTTATCAGTATTGAGCCAAGCGGTAAGATTACGTTGATTAATCCACGCCCCGATATGGGGCAGGGGACATTCCATACCATCCCTTCATTAATTGCCGAGGAGTTGGAAGTAGAAATGAGCCAAATTACGGTCATTCCTTCCGATGGCAACCGAAAATACGGCGGGCAACTTTCCGGTGGTAGCGGCTCTGTGCGTGCTTCATGGAAACCGATGCGCGAAGCGGGTGCTGCTGCCCGTCAGATGCTGACGCAGGCTGCCGCACAGCGGTGGAAAGTGCCTGCGGAGGAGTGTTACGCCGCCAATGGTGAAATTCATCACCGACCTACGCAACGTAGGCTGTCCTATGGCGAACTGTCCGCAGATGCTGCCCGATTGGATGTACCTAAAAACCCGGCGTTGAAGCCTGCCAAAGATTTCCGCATCATCGGTAAATCTGTTCCGCGGATAGACGTGCCTGCCAAAACCAACGGAACGGCAATATTTGGCATGGATGCCAAAGTGCCGGGGATGTTGTATGCCTCCGTTGCCATGCCGCCTGCCATTTGGGGCAAAGCCGTTACCATAGACGACCGCCGCGCCAAAGCCGTCAAAGGTGTGAAGCAGATTGTCAGGGTAAAGCGCCCGATATTCAGCAAGGCTTCCGAAGGGGTAGCCGTTATTGCCGACAACTACTTTGCAGCCGTTCAGGGGCGTAAGGCGCTCAACATTACTTGGGAAAAAATGCCGCACAGTACTTTTCAGCAACAGGCCTACTTTGAAAAAATGCGTGCGTTGGCTAAGCAGCCCTACGGCATTGCTCACGAACACATCGGCGACGTGAAGCCTGTTTTCGCAAACGCCGAAAACAAAATTATTGAAGCTGTTTACGAAACCCCATTTGCTGCACATGCTGCCATGGAGCCGCTGGTAGCACTGGCACACGTAAAGGAAGACGGCTCATGCGAACTCTGGGCGCCTGTGCAGTCGCCCGATGGTGCAATTGGCGATGTTGCCCGCGAATTGGGCATAGCACCCGATAAAGTCAAAATACATGTGCTTTTTATGGGCGGCGCTTTCGGCAGAAAAGCCTTCTATGATTTTGTGGTACAGGCTGCCTTGCTTTCCAAAGAAGTAAAAGCACCTGTCAAGCTCATTTGGACGCGCGAGGACGATATGACACAAGGCCCTTTCCGCCCCGCGATGGTGAATAAACTGCGTGCTGCCATAGACCCGCAAGGCAATGTTACGGCCTTGCAGCATACCGTTATCGGCGGTTCCATTCAAAACCAATGGGGAGGCTTGAAAGCCGACAAAGCCGACGACTGGGCAATGGAAGCCATTGACCGCGAAAACAGCCCCTACGAAATCCCCAATTTCCTGTTAGACTACCACCATGCCGAAACGACCGTGCCGCTGCTGTGGTGGCGTTCGGTGTATTCATCTACCAACGCTTTCGGACATGAGTCGTTCATAGACGAGCTGGCACATGCTGCCAAAAAAGACCCCTTGGAGTTCCGCCTGCAACTGATGCACAAGCACGAGCGCTTCCGAATAGCACTGGAAACCCTCCGCGAAAAGGCGGAATGGAACAAGCCGCTGCCGCAGGGAAAAGCGCGTGGCGTTGCTATTGTCCGTTCGTTCAATACAATTTGCGCAACGGCGGTTTTTATTTCCAAAAATGCCGAAGGTGCTATACAAATAGACCGCGTGGTGAGTGTGTTGGATTGCGGCATTGCGGTCAATCCGGACAATGTACGCGCTCAGACAGAAGGCAATGTAGTAATGGCACTATCCACAGCCGTGAAAGATGCGATTACCTTTGAGAATGGTCAGGCAAAGCAGCAGAATTATAACAGTTATCGCCCGCTGCGCATCAACGAAGTGCCCGAGATAGAAGTACACATCGTAGCCAATAACCATGAGCCGAGTGGGGTAGGGGAACCCGGGCTGCCACCTGTGGCACCTGCTTTGTGCAATGCTATCTTTGCCCTGACAGGCAAGCGCATTCGCACACTACCGTTTTCGTTGGCTGTATAGAAGAAAAATATTAAAAAAATTTGTTGAACCATCCAAGGCTTTTTGAGATACTTGGATGGTCTTTTTTGTTTTTTGCATAGACTTTTTTGAGATATTATTGAATTTTTAATCTACAAGTCAGGTTTTTGTTGAGTCTCAGTTAAACAAAATATTTTACTATTTGCTTGGTTTATTGATAAAATTTTTATAAGACCGCAATAAACTGATGTTGATACCGTTTTCTTTGCAGAAAGGCAACCAGTCCTCTCACTAAACACCAAAACAGTATTAACTATAAAATCTCACCGGTATGTTACCTTTCAGTATTGTAGGCAAGGAGCGGATGCAATCCTTCCGTTTAGCCGAGCGCACGGCGGAACAATTGCGAAAAGAGGCCGAACGGGCTACTCAGTTTGTAGAAGCCATCACTCAGGGAAAATTAGACGAAGCACAGCATACCATTGCAGATTTAGTAACCGAGCAACCATCGGCTTTGACCCGCGCCTTGTTGAAAATGCGCGAAGAGATGCAAAACATCGCCGCCAAAGAAGTAGAGCGCCAATGGGCAAATGAAGGGTTGGCAAAGTTTGTTGAAATTCTGCGAATAGGTACACACGATTTGGAACTGCTCTACAACAGCATTATTTCCAACTTGGTAAGATATGTCAATGCCAATCAGGGCGGTCTTTTTGTGGTCAATGAAGAAGACGGCCGCGAACCGTTCATAGAAATGGTCGCCTGCTATGCCTACGACCGCCGCAAGTTCTTGCAAAAACGCATTGAAATAGGCGAAGGACTGATAGGGCAGGTGTATTTGGAAAAAGAACCCATTCAATACAACGCACTTCCGAAGAACTACTCAACCATCAGTTCCGGGCTGGGTGCGGAAAGCCCCAGTGCCCTCTTGATTGTACCGCTGAAAGTGAATGAAAAAGTAGTCGGTATGATTGAGTTGGCGGCGTTTCAGCCGTTCCAACCCTATCAGGTAGATTTCATCCGCAAATTAGGAGAAAACATCGCCTCTACGGTTGCCAATGCGCAGGTGAGCAAGCGCACGCAATACTTGTTGCGCATTTCGCAGCAGCAAACCGAGCAACTGCGCTCTGCCGAAGAGGAGATGCGGCAAAACATGGAGGAGTTGCAGGCCACACAGGAGGAGATGCAGCGCAAGGAAATGGAGATGAACGGATTGTTTGCGGCCATAGACCTGACGCTGTGCATGGTTGAGTTGAATACAGAGGGGGTGATTACTTCTGCCAACCATCGTTTTGCCGAACAGTTAGGCTTTACTACCGACGAACTGCGGGGCAGAAAATTGCACCCCATGTTTGTAGCCGGCCGCAAAACGGGCACATTTGAGCAGTTGTGGAATCAGGTAGGCAATGGTATTTCGCAAACGGGCAACTATTTGTTCAGCGGCAAAGGCAGCCGCCAGATATGGTTGCAGGCGGCTTTCAGCCCTGTAAAAGATGCCGATGGCAACATTCGCAAAGTGCTGATGCTGGGTCAAGACATTACGGCCAACAAAGAAGCGGAAATCCAATTCCAGCGCCTCTCATTGGTTGCAGACAATACCGACAATGCCGTTATCATCACCGATGCACAAGGCATTACCGAATACGTAAACCGCGGCTTTGAGCGCATGACAGGCTACAAAGCCGATGAGATTATCGGCAAAAAGCCGGGGCACATCCTGCAAGGCCCCGATACCGACCCCGAAACGGTGGCGCGTATCAGTCGGAAACTGAAAACCAAGCGTTCATTCAGCGAGGACATCCTCAACTACGGTAAGGACGGCAAACCATACTGGATTTCGCTGACCATCAACCCTATTTTTGATGAAGAGGGAGAGGTGAGTAAATACATCTCCATTCAGGCAGAAATCAGCAAAACCAAGTTGCAGGCCATTGACCTCAACGGCAAAATGGAGGCCATCAACCGCGCCAATGCCATTATTGAGTTTGATACGCAGGGGAATATTCTGACTGCCAATGAAAACTTCCTGCAACTGATGGAGTATTCGTTGGAAGAAATCAAAGGCAAGCACCACAGCATGTTTGTACCGCCCAAAGAGCTTGCTTCGGAAGAGTACAAGCATTTTTGGGAAAAATTGGGCAGTCAGGCAGGCTTCAACGACGGCGAATTTGAGCGCATTACCAAATCCGGCAAATCTGTATGGCTCAGAGGCAATTATAACACCATTGTTGACCACTTGGGCAGACCTACAAAGGTTATTAAGATTGTGCAGGATATTTCGGCTGAAAAAGTACTCCTGATGGAAATTCAGCAGAATAACGAAGAATTGAAAACACAGGAAGAGGAAATCCGCCAGAACATGGAGGAACTCCTGAGTATTCAGGAAGCGCTGCAAGCCAAGCAGAAGGAAGCCGAAGCCATTGCACAGAAGTTTACCAATATTCTGGAAGGTTGCGCCGATTCGGTGGTTACGATTGACAAAACCGGCACGATTAGTTTCTTCAACGCCGCAGCCGAGCAAATGTGGGGCTATGAGCGCAGCGAAGTTATTGGCAAGAACGTGAAAATGCTGATGTTCTCCGAACATGCCACCCACCACGACCGCTACCTGCACAACTACGAAACTACCCGTCAGAAAAAAGTAATCGGCATAGGCCGCGAGGTAGAGGCACGCCGCAAAGACGGTAGCAAAGTACCCATTCTGCTTACGCTGAGCGAAGCAAGTTTCGAGGGCGAGTCGGTTTACACGGCATTCATCAAAGACATCACCAAACAGAAGGAGTTAGAGCAGCAAACGCTGCAACAAATAGAGGAGTTACGCACACAGGAAGAGGAAATCCGCCAGAACATGGAGGAACTCCTAAGCATTCAGGAAGCGCTGCAAGCCAAGCAGAAGGAAGCCGAAGCCATTGCACAGAAGTTTACCAATATTCTGGAAGGTTGCGCCGATTCGGTGGTTACGATTGACAAAACCGGCACGATTAGTTTCTTCAACGCCGCAGCCGAGCAAATGTGGGGCTATGAGCGCAGCGAAGTTATTGGCAAGAACGTGAAAATGCTGATGTTCTCCGAACATGCCACCCACCACGACCGCTACCTGCACAACTACGAAACTACCCGTCAGAAAAAAGTAATCGGCATAGGCCGCGAGGTAGAGGCACGCCGCAAAGACGGTAGCAAAGTACCCATTCTGCTTACGCTGAGCGAAGCAAGTTTCGAGGGCGAGTCGGTTTACACGGCATTCATCAAAGACATCACCAAACAGAAGGAGTTAGAGCTGCAAACACAGCAGCAAATGGAAGAACTGCGCACACAAGAAGAAGAAATTCGTCAGAATCTGGAAGAGTTGCAGGCCAATCAGGAGGAGATGCAGCGCACCGCCATGAACCTCAACGGGCTGATGGCTGCTATTGACACCACCATGGCAACCATAGAGTTTGATATGGAGGGGCTTGTGCTGGATGCCAATACAAACTTCTTGGAAATAATGGGCTATCGGTTGGAAGAAATTACAGGCAAACCGCACCGCCTTTTTGTGGATGCCAAAGAAGCCAGTACGCCCGATTACATCAGATTTTGGGATAACCTGCGCATGGGCAGGCCGTTCATGGGAGAAGTTAAACGCTTGACCAAAAACGGAGAAGAGAAATGGTTCAATGCCAGCTATATGCCCGTAATGGACAGACACGGCAAGCCTGTGAAAGTAATCAAACTCGCACAGGAAATTACGAAGCAAAAAATGGTGAATCTGGATGTTACCGGACAGTTGGATGCCATCCGTCGCTCTTTTGCCGTTGCCGAGTTTGATATGAAAGGTCATTTGACGGAAGCCAATGAAAATTTCCTCGACCTGTTCAATTACGGTATCAATGAAGTAGTTGGCCGCCATCATAAGCTGTTTGCCGGCAAGGAAGAATCGGAAACCAATGAATATGCGATGTTTTGGACGAATCTGCGCAGCGGCAAAGCACAGGACGGAGAGTTTAAACTGTTTAACAAAGCAGGCCATGAGGTCATAGCCCGCGGCAGCTATAATCCGATTATGAACCTGAACGGCGAGCCTTACAAAGTGGTGGCTTATTTACAGCAAGTGATTATCAAGAAAAACGGCAGGTCTAAGGACAAAACCGCCGTAGAAGCAACCGACGAAAAGGCCGGTTGATAGATGTTAATACTTTTTGGGTTATTGATTTTTTGCAGCAGCGTGGTAACATTTACCACGCTGCTGTTTGCTTTATGAAGCGCACTCTTCCCACCGATACCCGCACAGCCTGTGAAAAGTGCTGCCCCAATCTGCTTCCTGATTTTCAAAAACCATCAGGATTTAACATTTTTACAGCCTGAATTTAACTGTTAACAACATGCTACGAATGAAAAAACTGCTCTCGGCGGTGATTTGCTCGGCTGCGCTGGCAGGTACAGCACAGGCACAAGCCACGTTCCGTGCCGATACGGTACAGGCAGGAAAGTTTGACAATGGGAAAATGTGGACTTTTGATGCGCCGCCCAAAGAGTTTTGGAAACAAACTTACGGTTTTGAGCCAACCGACCAATGGCTGGAAAATGTACGCCTCAGTGCGCTGCGTTTCGCTTCTTGGTGCTCGGCTTCTTTTGTGTCTGCCAATGGTTTGGTGATGACCAACCACCATTGCAGCCGCGATGTAGCTACCAAAGTGCAAAAGGCAGGCGAAAATTTCAATGAAAACGGCTTTTATGCAGCCAAACTAACCGATGAGCGCCGCGTGGCCGATTTGTACGTAGACCAGTTGGTAAAATTAGAAGACATCACTGCGCGCGTGCAACAGGCAATGGACAAAGGCAAAAGTGACCAAGAACAAATCCAACTGCGCGAGTCGGAACTTGCCGCCATCCGTAAAGAGTATGCAGAAAAAGACGGCTGGAAAGGTTTAGAACTGCAAACAGTTACTTTCTACAACGGTGGCCGCTACTCGCTCTACGGCTTCAAACGCTACAAAGATGTGCGTTTGGTGATGATTCCGGAATTGCAATTGGGCTACTACGGCGGCGATTATGACAACTTTACCTATCCACGCTATTGTTTGGACTTCACATTTTGGCGCGTGTATGACGACAACGGTCAGCCGCTGAAAACCAACCACTACTTTAAATTTAACCCAACCGGCGCGAAAGAAGGCGAAGTGGCTTTCGTAATCGGCAATCCGGGACGCACCAGCCGTCAGTTTACGGTAGCCGACTTGGAATTTATGCGCGATATTCAGATTCCTGCACAGGTAATGACGCTGCGCAACCAGTCTGCCGCCCTGAAAAAGGTATATGACCGCACCAAGAGCGACAGCATACTGAACATGATTTTCAGCATGGAAAACACCATCAAAGCGCGTTCAGGTGCGTTAAAAGCCTTACAAGACCCATACATCATCGCACGCCGTGCGGCCTTTGAAAAGCAGTTCAAAGCAGCCGCCATGCAGAAAAATAAAGAAGCCGGCAGCATTTGGGAAGCTATCGCCAACTATCGCAAAGAATACCGCGATGTATTACCTCCTGTTTTGGCCTCACAAGCGGCATCTACTGCCTTTCAGGCTGCGCAAATGGTATTTATGCTGGCGCAACCTTCGGCAATGGATGCAAACACCATGAAGCGCATGAGCGAGCAGGTAGAAAAACTCGGCAAACCTACCGAGGATGAACTGGAAGCCGACTTGTTCCGCGCCGATGTGATGGAGTTGGTGGCGATTCTGGGTGAAAGCGATATGACCGTGAAGCAATTATTGCAAGGCAAAACCGCTGCCCAATTTGCCGATGAAGCACTCAAAAACACCAAAGTTTACGATGTTGCTTTCCGCAAATCGCTGATAGAAAAAGGCATGACGGCCATCAATGATTCGCAAGACCCTGTGGTGCGCATGGCTGCCCTGCTGATGCCGCGCGTGCTGGATGCCAACCAAAAAATTCCAGCACTGAACACTGCCCTGAACGCACAGCGCAGCAAACTGGCGCGTATGCTGTATGACGTGTACGGCACATCCATTCCGCCCGATGCTACCTTCTCGCTGCGTATTTCCGACGGCGTTGTAAAAGGGTATGACTACAACGGCACCAAAGCGCCTGCCGTAACCAATTTCTACGGATTGTTTGAACTGAATACAGCTTTCGGACAAAATTCGGACTGGAGGCTGCCTAAGCGCTGGTTGGAAGCTAAACGCACACCTGAGTTCCTTGCTTCTCCGCTCAACTTCGTAAGCACCAACGATATCATCGGCGGCAACTCCGGCAGCCCGATGATTAACCGCAACGGCGAAGCCATCGGCCTGATTTTCGATGGTAACATAGAAAGCCTCGAAGGCGACTATATCTACCGTTCGGACTACAACCGCACTGTTTCTGTACATGCCGGCGGTATCATGGCCGCTTTGAAACATGTGTACAAAGCAAAACGCTTAGTAACCGAACTGGAAACAGGTAAGTAATCAGGTATCAGCCTCTTTTTAGAAAATAAAAAACCCGACAGGTTTCTAAAACCTGTCGGGTTTTTTATTGGAGCGGTTTTTCAGAACCTTAAAGCAACTGTTGTTTAATCCTCGTTCGTAGCAAACCACATCGGTTTGGTGTGATAATCCACGTCGTAGCCGCCGTTTGCACGGAAGTTGGCGCTGTTCCAATCCTCTTCGGAGAACGAAGGCGGCAACATGCGCTGAACAGGCTTGCCGTTGTTCTCTACTGCCAAGTTGGTCGGAATTTGGAAACCCATGAAAATATTGCCATCGTAGTTGTAGCGGCGCAAGTCCGACCAGATTTCAATTTGTCCGTAGAGGGCGATGTATTTCTGCGACATAATGTGGCGCAATTGCAAATCGGTGCCGTTTTGCGGGATAGCTGTTTGCAAGTAGCTGTTAATAGCCGCAGGCGCAATGCCTACGCGCTCCATGTGCGCACGGATACCATTCACAAAGGCCGTGTAAGCCAGTTGGCGATTGCCAAGCCTGAAAGCGGCTTCTGCCTTGATAAACTGCAACTCTGCATAAGTAACCAGCGGATACGGCGCGCCATCCTGATGGATATACTTGCCGTAGATGGTCGGGAAATTGGCAGTTTGTCCGGCAGGAATACCCTGTGTAGGTACTAAACCGTGCACTACGTTGGTCGTCGCATTGGGCATAAACATACCCAGCAGGCGCGGGTCGGTTACGTTGTTGAAGTATGTGCCGTTCAGCAGGTTTACAATCATGCGCCCCTGACGGTTAGCATTGAAGTTGGCACGCGAAGGCCCCATGAAGCTGTAAAAATCGGAACGAACGCCCGCGGTCGTAGTAAAGCGCAGCAGTGCGTCATCGTCATTGTTGCGGAATGCTTGGTCAACCAGTTCAATAACGCGCTGCGGATTGTAGGAGCGCTTGTTGGAAATATGGTTGGCCAGTCGGGCTTTGATGGCAAATACAAAACGCTTCCACTTGTCCGTATCGCCGCCGTAGATGCTTTCAAAGCGAGGTAGGTTGGGGTCAGGAGTGCCGCTGCGGTCGTCTAATTCGCGCAGAGCTTGGTCGCACAACTTATCGGTTTCTTGGTAGATGAACTTTTGAGAATCGTATTCAAAAGTTGCCAGTGTATTATCCCATGCCTGACGGTAGGGCATTTCGCCAAAGAGGTCGGTGCTGATTTGCCAACTGTAAGCGCGGATGGCAGTACAAATGCCCTGATAGCTCCGAAAACCTCGCTGTTGGGCAATGCGCTGAATCTGATTCAGGTTAGAACCAATTGCCCAATAATGATTGCGATATGTTTGACTGCCTACAAGGCCGCCGCCTACGGCTCTTCTACCCATTCGGTCGTAGTTATCGTTGGCCGTAGTTTGTTGCCAATACTGCGTATATCGCCCGATAAAGCGCACATCAAACATCGGCCCTTCGCCCATCGCATAAATTAGTTGCGGCAAATACAAATGTGGTTGCGCTTCCTGTGGCAGGAATGGGTCTTTGTTCACATCCAGAAACTTATTGCACGAACTGAAGGGTATAACCAGCAGCAGCGCCAATAACATCCATTTATTTTTCATGTCTTTGTTCAATTTAAGTGGCTCAAACGTGTTTTACGAATGATTAAAAGCCGGCACGAAGTCCAAGCGCAAAAGCAACAGGTGCAGGCACAGAGTAGTAGTCGAAGCCCATTGCACCGCTGCCGCGTGCAGAAGCATTCAGACCGTTCACGTCGGGGTCAGCGCCGGTATAGTTGGTTAGCAGCCAGAGGTTGGTGCCCGTAGCCGTTACTTGCAGGTTTTTCACAAACTTAGAACCTGTGAAAATATTGTTGGGCAGGGTATAAGTAAAGGTTACATCGCGCAAGCGCAGGGCTTTGATGTTCTTCTCAATGAACAGTTCCTCAATCAGGCCGGGGGCGGTAGAGCCTGTACCCAAGCTGCTGAAATAGGCGCGGTTCAATTCTACCTCGCGTGTATTGGGCGTTCCGTCGGGCAGCACGCCTTGGAATACTACACGCTGGCCGCGTTGCAGGGTGCGGGTGCTCAAACCTAAGTTGGTCAGTGCCCAGTCGGTAGCATTGAATACATCGCCGCCCCATCGCAAATCGAACAGGAACGAAAGGCTGAAGTTTTTGTATTTCAAGTTATTGGTCAAACCAAAGTTAAACAGTGGCTGACGATTGCCGATTTTGGTATAAGTATTTTCGCGAATCGGATAGCCTGCCAGTGTGCCTGTGTTGGCAATTACGATGTTGCCGTTGGCATCGCGGCGCATGGTATTGCCTGTGATGGTCATGATGGATTCTCCCGGCACATAACCTGCGCGTGCACCGCCTGCCAGCCATGTATCGGACAAGTAAAATTCGGTATAACCGTTTGGTAGGCTTAATACTTTGTTGCGGTTCAGGGCAAAGTTGCCAATCAAGTTCCAACTGAAATCATTGGTGCGCACAGGATTGGCATTGAGCATTATTTCCACGCCCCTGTTTTCTACTTCGCCGGAGTTCAGGATTTGCAGGATGTAGCCACTGGCATAGCTCAGGCGCGGTTGTACAATCTGATTGCGGCTCGTCATGCGGTAGTAGGTGAAGTCTATGCCTAAGCGGTTGTTGAAAAACTTCACGTCAAAACCTGTTTCAAACGAGGTGGTTCTTTCTGGCACAAGGTCGGGGTTGGGGCCGAAGAAACCGACGTTATAGCCGCCACCTGTTCGCGTAAATTCTTGCAAGGCAGGCAAAACCTGATGCGGAGGCGCATCTTTACCTACTTCGGCATAAGAAATACGCGCTTTGGCAAACGATACTTTGCCGCTGGGCTCCAATCCCAAGATTTCGGAAATAACGGCATTGCCGCTGATGGACGGATAGAAGAAGCTGCGGTTAGCGCGCGGCATGGTACTGCTCCAGTCGTTGCGGCCTGTTACACTCAGGTAAACCATGTTTTTGTAGTCCAATTTCAACTCGCCAAACACGCTCACCAAACGACGTTGCGTACCGCGGGCAATTACCTCACGGGTGGCCAGTGCCGTTGAGCTGATACTCAAAAGGTCGGGGTCAGCTAAGTTTTCGCCGTAGCGTGAGTCCACACGGTACAGTTTGTCTTCTGTGTAATTACCCAAGGTGAAGGCTGTATTGAAATCGCCGAATTTTTTCTTGGCATTAATCAGCAGGAAAGAGTTGAGCAAGCTGCTTTTGTTTTCATACTCCGAAAAAATACCGCCTACCAATCGGGCAATATTTCGGTTCGGGAAACGTGCCCACGACTGAGGGTCGTAGAATGTCATACCGTAGGTGTAGTAGTTGTCATATCCTAAGCGGCCGGTAACGTTGAGCCAATCCAGTACATCATAAGAGAGGCTGCCGTTCAGCAATACGCGATTGGTTTTGTCTTGGGTAATGTTGCGTTCTAAGTTGAAGAAAGGGTTGTCAAATACGTCATCCGCTTGCCCGTCGTTGTTGATGTCGGCAATGCCGGTGAGTGCGCCGTCTTCACCGCGAGTGTTGCGGATGTCGCGGGTACTGGGCCATGTAAGCGCGATATTATAGGCGCTGCCTGCTCCTTTGGTAACGGGCGGACGTTTGGCAAATGAGTTGGTGTATTGCACCGAAGTAGTCAGGCGCAGTTTTTCGCTCAATTTAGCGCCTGTACTCAGGCGGAAAGTATTGCGGTCAAATTTGGTGTTAGGAATAGAACCGTTTTGATTGAAAACGCTGCCCGATGCGTTGTAAGTAAACAAATCGGAGCCGCCGCTGATATTGATGCTGTGCATCTGATTGAAACCCCACTTAAATACGCTGCGCAGGTTGTCGTAGCGCGGTGTACCGGGAGGAATTTCAGCCCCCCAGAAGCCCATGATAACGTTCGGGGCAGTGGCCGTAGAGGTGGTGGCCGTCAGCGTACCGGAAGCAAACGGGCTGAAACCGTACACGTCCTGCAATTGCGGGAAGCGAGTGATGCGCTCCCATTGGCTGTTGGCGCTGTACTCAATTTTCATAGAGCCTTTTTTGCCCTTTTTGGTGGTGATAATGATGGCGCCGCCCGCAGCATCAACGCCGTAGAGTGCCGCTGCCGCAGGGCCTTTCAATACCGTTACACTTTCAATGTCGTTCGGGTTTAAATCGGCAATGCGGTTGGTGTAGTCGGCATTTCGGTTGGGTGCATCGCCTACGATGAAGCCTTCGCGCATGGTGCTGTTGTCCACCGGCACGCCGTCAATTACAAAAAGCGGCTGGTTATTGCCGTCCATGGAGGTAGCGCCGCGCAGCACAATTTGCGAAGATGCCCCGGGTGTACCGCCTGTCAGGCCTACGTTTACCCCTGCAATGCGTCCTTGCAAGCTGTTTACTATGTTGGGGCGCAAAGTTTCCGCCAACTCTTCACCCTTTACTTCCTGTACGGCATAACTCACTTCCTGTTTGCTTCGCTCAATACCGAACGCCGTAACCACTACCTCTTTCAGCTCGCGGGTATCGGGTTGCATACTGATGCTGAAATCAGACTGATTACCGATTTCTACCTCGCGGGTCTTCATACCGATAAAACTGAATACCAATGTTTTGGCATTGGCATCTACCACAAGCGAGAAGCGACCGTCCACATCGGTAACGGCGCCTCTGTTCTGCCCTTTAACCGTTACGTTCACGCCGGGCATGGCCTGCCCGTCTTCGGCGGAAGTAACCCTGCCCGAGAGGGTACGCTGCTGTGCAAAGGCAATACCTGCCCAGCAAATCAGCAACAAAGCATACCCCATTTGGTAAAGTTGTTTCATATTCATCACATAATTAAGTTGGTTAATCAAATGTACGGAATATGTCCTTTTGAAGTCAAATAATGTGGAATGTTTTGAGAATTGAATCGTCTGACGGCGCGGGGTCTTGGGTTGCTTCGGTATTTTTGCCGCGTTTTTACTTAATTTTGAACACCTTACCGGTAATACAGTCGCTTTTTGCCTTGATGCAACTACTTTTTGCCAAGTCGTGGTAAAAAACAAGTTAGGTCAAGGCAGCTGCGGCAGCACAACAATACATTAGCACATTCTTTCTTCCGGCTTTGAAAAGTTTACTAAACACGTTTTTATGGAAACCGAAATTTTGGCACGCATTCAATTTGCGTTCACGGTTGCTTATCATTACATCTATCCGCCGTTAAGCATCGGCATTGGTTTACTGCTGGTGATTTTTCATGCCTCTTACCTCAAAACGGGCGACAAAGCGTACGAAAACCTGACTAAGTTTTGGCTCAAAATCTTTGCGCTCACCTTCGGTTACGGTGTTGCCACGGGCATTATCATGGAGTTTGAGTTTGGCACGAATTGGGCTGTTTACTCGCGCTTTGTGGGCGATGTGTTCGGCAGCGCGCTGGCAGCCGAAGGGCTGTTTGCGTTCGGCTTGGAAAGCACGTTTTTGGGCATTTTGCTCTTCGGTTGGAACAGGGTTTCGCCTAAGATGCACTTTATTTCCGCCGTCGGGGTGCTGTTGGGGTCTATGTTCTCGGCTATTTGGATTGTGGTTGCCAACAGTTGGCAACAAACCCCCGCAGGCTTTCACATTGTAGGCGAAGGGCTCAACGCCAGAGCCGAAATTACCGACTTTTGGGCAATGGTGTTCAATCCTTCAAGTGTGGACAGGATTATCCACGTGTGGCAGGGCGCATTTTTGGCAGGCGCTTTCATGGTATTGAGTGTTCATGCTTATTACATCTACAAAGGCAAGTTTGTAGAAATTTCCCGCAAAGCCTTCAAAATTGCTTTGGTAATTGCCGTCGTTTTTTCTTTGGCGCAGCTGCTTTCGGGGCACAGTTCAGCCGACGGCGTGGCTAAAAATCAACCCGCCAAATTAGCCGCCATGGAAGGGCATTACCCCGCCAATTCGCCCGCCGACTTGTACCTGCTCGGTTGGGTGGACAACGAAAAAGAACAGGTAGCGGGCATAGCCGTTCCCGGCGGGCTGTCGTTTTTGATACACCAAGATTTCAACGCCCCCGTGCAAGGGCTGTGGAACTTCCCCAAGCAAGACCGCCCCTCGCAAGTAAATGCCGTGTTTCAGTTTTACCACATCATGGTTGCCATCGGCATGGCGATGATAGCCCTGACGCTCTTTGCCCTGCTGATGTGGTTCAGGGGCAAGCTGTTTGACAGCAAGTGGCTGATGATTGTGTTTATTTTCTCGGTGCTTCTGCCGCAAATTGCCAATCAGGCGGGCTGGTTCACTGCCGAAATGGGCAGGCAACCGTGGGTAGTTTACGGGCTGTTGCGCACAAGCGATGCCCTCTCGGAAAGCGTGAAAGCAAATCAGGTGTTGTTTTCCTTGATTCTGTTTTTTGTGCTCTACACCCTGTTGTTTGCCTTGTTTTTGTACTCGCTTAATAAAAAAATCACGACTGCCGAAGATTTGCAACCGACCGCGTAAATCTTCAATTGTTCAACGCAAAAAAATACTGTTATGGAATACTTTCTGGGGATAGATTACCCGACGCTTTGGTTCCTCATTGTCGGGGCTTTGCTTTCGGCTTACGGCATTTTGGAAGGTTTTGATTTGGGGTCGGGTTCGCTGCATATTTTCCTACGGCAAGACCAAAGCCGCCGCATCAACATTAACGCCATTGCCCCCATTTGGGATGCCAATCAGGTGTTTCTCATCATTGGCGGGGGAGCTTTGTTTGCAGGTTTTCCGGTGATGTACGCTGCGCTGATGTCAAGCATGTACATTCCGTTTATGGTGTTCCTGTTTTTCTTGGTTCTGCGCGCAATGGCTATCAAATACCGCAGCGCCGAAGACAAAGCATGGTGGCGAACCGCTTGGGACTGGATTTACTTTGTTTCCAATGTTTCCATTTCTTTCCTGCTCGGCGTAGTAGTGGGCAACGTGCTGCAAGGTTTGGCAATAGACAAAGACTTGGAATACAAGGGTGGTGTTTTCTTCGGATTTTTCAGTTTCTACTCTGTACTTGTCGGGCTGACATCCGTGAGTTTGTTCATGATGCAGGGTGCGGCATTTTTGCTGCTCAAAACACAAGACAAGCTCTATGCCCGCCTAACCATGATTCTGCGCAATGCAGTTGTATTTTTCTTGGTGAGTTTTAGCTTTACATCACTCTACACCTTGGTTTTTATTGAAGGCGTTGTTGAAAATTTCAGGGAAGAACCCGAATATTTCATCGTTCCTGTGTTTACTTTTTTGGCCGTAGCCAATATTCCGCGCTTAATCAGGCAAAAAAAGTATGAGTTGGTGTTTGTATTCTCTTCACTAACCACCGCATTTTTGATGATGTTGGTTGCGTTGCAACTCTATCCGGTATTGCTGCCTTCTACCATAGACAGCAAATTCAATATTACGATTTACAACGCGGCTTCTTCCATGAAATCTTTGGAGATAATGCTCTTGTTTGCCGCCGTTGGCACGCCTTTGATTGGGCTTTACATGTGGAATTTGTACAAAACTTTCAGAGGCAAAGTAGAATTAGACGATTTCAGTTATTGAGCAGGTAAGCAAATTTTTTGGAATGCGGGGACACGGGTTTTTACGCAGATTTGTTTTTGTAAATAGTTCAATCAGCGTTTACGCGTGGTATTCGCCAAAATCTGTCTTCCAAAAGATGTGTTTTAATTTGCCAACTGATAACTATTCATCTAACCATGACAACTGTTAAAAAAACATACCCCGTATTGCATATGTCCTGTGCTTCGTGTGCGGCAAGTGCCGAAAGCATTTTGCAGGCGCAGGAAGGCGTCGTTTCGGCAGCGGTCAATTTTGCCAATACCTCCGCCGCTGTTGAGTTTGACCCCGAAAAAACCGACAGCACCGCTCTGCAAAAAGCCCTGCAATCGGTCGGCTACGATTTAGTCATTGACGAAAGCGAAGAAGCCCACGCCGAATTGGAAGCCCGCCAACAAGCTGATTTTCAGGCGTTACAACGGCAGGTGATTCTTGCCCTTGCGCTGGCACTGCCCGTTATGCTCATCGGGATGCTGGCAATGGACATGCCCTATGCCAACGAGATTATGTGGGTGCTTACAACGCCCGTGATGCTCTTGCCGGGCAGGCGTTTTTTTGTTTCGGCATGGAAGCAACTCAAACACCGCACCGCCAATATGGATACACTGGTGGCACTCAGCACGGGCGTAGCTTACGGCATGAGCGTTTTCAATACCCTGTTCCCGCACTATTGGCACGAGCGGGGGCTGCACGGGCACGTCTATTTTGAAGCCGCCGCCGTGGTCATTGCCTTTATTTTGTTGGGCAAATGGCTGGAAGAGAAAGCCAAACGCGGCACTGCCTCAGCCCTGAAAAAACTGATGGGTATGCAGGCAAAAGTTGCCACGCGCCTCAACGAGTACGGTTTCCCCGAAACGGTGCGCATCAGCGACATCCAAGCAGGCGATAAATTACAGGTCAGAGCAGGCGAAAAAGTGCCCGTGGACGGAAAAATTGTTGAAGGTGAATCTTTTATAGACGAAAGCAGCATGACCGGCGAACCGTTGCCCGCTTTCAAACAGGCAGGCGATACGGTTTGGGCAGGCACCATGAACGGCAACAATCCTTTTGTGATGGAAGCCGTGCAGGTAGGCAGTCGCACACTCTTGGCACAAATCATCCAAAAAGTGCAGGAAGCACAGGGCAGCAAAGCCCCCATCCAGCAGTTGGCAGACCGCATCGCAGCGGTGTTTGTGCCCGTTGTTATCGGTATTTCCTTGCTGACTTTTGCGGTGTGGTATGCTTTCGGCGAACCAATGCAAGGTTTGTTCGCTGCCATTACCGTGCTGGTAATTGCCTGCCCTTGCGCTTTGGGGCTGGCTACGCCTACGGCCATTATGGTCGGCATTGGCAAGGGAGCAGAAAAAGGCATCCTCATCAAAGATGCGGCAAGCCTCGAACTTGCCAAAAAAATGGATGTGCTGGTGGTGGATAAAACCGGCACGCTGACACAAGGCAAGCCAAAAGTTGTTCATTACCAATGGTTTACCGACTCGGCGGAGCAACAGTCGGCAGCGGCTTTGCTGGCAGCCATTGAGCAGCAAACCCAACACCCGCTGGCAGAGGCAATCGTGCATCACTTGGCAGAACAGGGCATTGCAGCCGCCAACGTTTCGGGCAGTTTTGAAAGTATTGGAGGCAAGGGCATCCGTGCTACCGTTGGCGGGGCAACCTATCACGTCGGCAGTGCGCAACTGATGCGCGAGGCAGGAATTGCCCTTCCCGATGAACTGACAAGCACGCAGACAGCACAAACGCAAGTATTTTTTGCCGATAGCAGCCGTTTGCTGGCAGCCTTTGCTTTGCAAGATTTGCCCAAACCCGAAGCCGCCGAAGCCATCCGCCAACTGACTGACATGGGCATTGCCGTTCACATGCTCACGGGCGATAATCACGCTACTGCGCAAGCAATCGCCAAAGAATTGGGCATCGCACACTTTCAGGCAGAGGTTTTACCGCACCAAAAAGCCGACTACATAGCCGAGTTGCAGGCGCAGGGGCACACCGTAGGCATGGCAGGCGACGGCATCAACGACAGTGCCGCCCTTGCCCGCGCCGATGTGGGAATCGCTATGGCACGAGGCGCGGATATTGCCATAGATGCGGCAGCCGTTACCCTGATGCACAACGACTTGCGCAAAATTCCCGAAGCCATTCATCTTTCACGGCGCACGGCAGCCGCCATTCGGCAAAACCTGTTTTGGGCGTTTATCTACAACATCATCGGTATTCCCGTTGCAGCAGGTTTGCTCTATCCCTTCACAGGCTTTATGCTCAACCCCATGCTGGCTGGTGCGGCGATGGCACTCAGCAGCGTGAGCGTAGTCAGTAACAGTTTGCGCTTGAAGTGGGCGTAGGGTTATCTATCCATAGCCAATGGTTTGCAACTATTGGCTATGAATGCTGTCAATTTTGCATCCCGATTTACAAAAAATGCCGCTAAAATTGATAAAAATCTGCCAAAAAGACATCAATAAGGCGTATTTAGCCTCTTGCACGGCTTTTGATACGTGATTTGAGGGACTGATAACTAACAACTAAACAACAAAGCATATGAAAATCTTCAATCGCGACTTTAAAGTTGCGCTGCCCTCTTTTGTGGAAAACTTTTTTGATAATATTTTCGGCAGCAACAAAGATGCAAATACCACGCTTCCTTCGGTCAATATTGCCGATGAAGATGCGGCATTTGACTTACAAGTAGCTTTACCGGGGTTGAGCAAGGAAGATATTAAACTGGAAATCAGCAATAATGTGCTGGTTATTTCTGCCCATAAAGAAAATTCAAGCGAGCACAAAGGCGTAAATTGGTTGCGTCGCGAGTTTATCCAAAGCAGTTACTACCGTGCTTTTTCACTGCCTGCCGAAGCCGATACAGAAAAAATTTCGGCCAAAATGGAAAACGGCTTGCTCACCATTCGCGTAGGCAAAAAGAAAGAAGCACTGCCCGCTTCTCGCAGCATCAAAGTTCAATAATGACTTACGGAATCACTTTGCAGGCTGTAAGCTAAGTAAGCAATTTTGAATATCTTTTTCTACCGCAAGGTTCGCCAAGGACTTAGCGGTAGAAAATTTTTAAACGCATTTTACCTAAAACAAGCAATTGCGCAAATTTATCCGTCGCGTGTTTGATTGCTGATAAATCAATTCAATAAGAAAGGAGGGTTTACCATGAAAGAGTTGAGTATGGGAGTTGGTTTAGTAAGTCTTTCCTATCTGTTGGTATTGTGGACAATCTATCGCGGACGTGCCTCATGGCGTTTGTTGAGACGGCGGGTAACTGTTTTCAACAAATTGATACAGTGTGCAGTAAGCAGATATTTGCTGCCAAGCAAATATGCGCAAATGGTTGCAGCGGAAGTGTGTAAGTTGAAAATTGCCTGATTTACCTTGAAAATGCGGCGCTGTACTGCTGAATGAGGTGTTCTACGGCGATGTGCAGCAGTTTTTCGGCCGGCGTATTGGCAGCGAATGACATTTGAGGCTGCGGAGGCTCGGCATTAACGGGCATATCGGAGCCGATTTTTTCCCAACTGATGTGCCCTTGCTTCAAGGCGAAGCGGGCGGTAAGGTAGTCATTGGCAAAAACAGACCATGCCAGCCCGCGCTGCTGCACATAATGAATTTTAACCTGTAATTGTTCGGGGGTAAGTTCTGTTTGCATTAATGTGTTGAAAACCAATCCATTACCTTGTTTTCGGATGCTTAGGTTGTCATCGCCGGGGTTGAAAAAATCGCGGCGGATTTCGTAATCATACACCTCATTGTTAAAAATCACCCGCCCGGAAATGGTATGGGGCAATTTTTCGGGCATATCGGGATAGCGGAATAACTTCGCATAACGCAGTACGAACTGCTGTACAGCTATTCGCACGGCATCATCGGGGGTAGTGGTTGCCACGTTGAATCGGCTGATTTCGGCCGATTTCTCAAAAGGCGTAAAAGCGCGCTCCATGCGATTACCGCTGTACGCGTATTCTATTTTGCCTGTACTCCACTGAAATTCAGCTTCATAGAAATGCGTGTAGGATACAGCCCATGAATAATCCAAGGGAGTGGCGGCATAGATGCGCACATGCGAAATTCTGCGACTGTCGCCGCTGATGTAGGCATCACTGCTGTAAATTTTATTGGATTCTACCTCTCCCGTGGCTTTGCTGTGCTGCACGGTGCTGAGCGTAAAGTTCCACAGGTCGGGTGCTTTGGATGAAGGCTCAAAGATGTAGTGGTAAAATTTGCCGTCCTGCGAAAAAGTACGACTGTATCTTTTCTGAGCCTGCAACCATAGCGGAAGGCCGCACAGCAGCAAACTAATCCACAAAAGTTTTGATAAGCGCATAGAGGCTGTCGCTGTCAAAAGGCTTTACTACAATATCGTTCATGCCTGCCTGTTTTACTTTTTCTTTGGTTTCGGGCATGGCATCGGCCGTAAGCGCAATGATAGGAATTTGGGTGTTGATACCCGAATCGGGAGCAGCGTTGCGGATGCGTTGTGTTGCTTCTATGCCATCCATCACAGGCATTTGGATATCCATTAAAACGATGTGGTAGCTGTTTTTGGCTAACAGTTCTAAGGCTTCTTGCCCATTGTTGGCAAAAGTAAGGCTCACATTCCAACGCCCCATAATCTGTCTGGCAACAAACTGATTGATAGTGTTGTCTTCTGCCATCAGAATTTTTAACCCTTTGAGGTCTTGCGGGATACTGTCTGACATTGTAGTTTTCTGATTTTCAGGTACTTGTTCGGTAAGTTGTAAAACAACATGGAATTTAAAAACTGCGCCTCCGCCTTCGTTGTCTTCTACGGAAATGCTGCCGCCCATCATTTCAACTAATTGTTTGGTGATGGCAAGGCCTAATCCTGTTCCCCCGAATTTGTAGGCTATTTCCTTGTCGGCTTGTCTGAAACTCTCAAAAATAATACTTTTTTTATCATCAGGTATGCCGATACCGCTATCTGCCACGCGAAAATTGAGCCTGTACAAGTTGTCGGATAAGTTTTCCCCGCTCACAGAAATTTTTACATAGCCCTTCTCCGTAAACTTAATAGCATTGGAAAGCAGGTTATTAATAATTTGCTCCATGCGAAGCGTATCGAGCATGAGTATATCCGGAATGTTGGCATCTGCCTCAAAAGTCAGTGCGAGTTTTTTGCGTGTTGCCTGCCAGCGCACTCTGGTCAATATCTGTTCGAGCAGGGCACGCCAGTTAGCAGGGTGTGGGTTCAGTGTTTCCTTACCGGCTTCTAATTTGGAAAAGTTCAGTATTTCGTTCACCATTTCCATCAGACTGACCGATGCCTGATGAATTATTTCAATATTGTAGGGCTGTATGGCTGTGTGGTCATCTATCATCAGGCGGCTCAGTACCACAATGGCGTTGAGCGGGGTGCGGATTTCATGGCTGACTTTGGAAAGGAATTGCGACTTGGCCTCTACCGCCTCACGTGCAGAGTGCAAGGCTTGCTCAATGGCTCTTTCGGCTTCTTTCTGTTTGCTGTGGTCGTTGATGCGCAATAAGGTTAGTTGTTGGCCTTGTCGCATAAAGCGCGTAACGGCCACGCTGCCGGTAAAGGTGCTGCCGTCGGTGCGGGTATAGACACGCTCTCCTTCCCATTTGCCTGTTGCAACAATGGTGTCTGCTACTTTTTTGTGGAATTCGTCGGAGATACTAAGCGCAGTTTCATTGACCAACTTGCCTTTGATATCCGTTTTGTCGGCATAACCAAACAGCGCGAGCGCAGCAGCATTGCAGTTTTCAATGCGGGTTGAGGCCGTATCAATCAAAAACAGGGCATCGGTTGCATTTTCAAAAACGGCTTCAAAAGTTTTTTGGCTTTGCAGCAGTTGTTCCTGATAGCGGCGGATGGTACTGATGTCCAAGAGATAAGCCAGCACCATCTGCTCGCCGTTTTCGGCTGTTATGGGGTACATAACACCTATGTTGGTACGTTTATAGCCTTTTACTTCAAAATGTTCTTCAAAAAGCACTCGTTGTTGCGTAGCGAAACATCGCTTCAATTTTTCCGTTCTGAGAGCTGCCCGTTCCCAATGAGTGCCTGTTATTGCGGCATACTCCATTTCCGTTTTGCCGATTATTTGCTGCCGCAACTTGACGTCTTCAAAAGATGCTTTATTGACAATACGGAAACGCAATTGATTGTCAAAAACGGCTATCGGCAGCGTAATGGAGTCTATAAGGTTCTCATAAAAATTGCGTTGGCTGTTAATAATTTGCGTGCTTCGCCTTTGCAAATCGAACCATATGTACAAACCGGAAATTCCCGCTATTATGCTGCCTATGCGGGACGAAAAAATCACGGCGTAGCGGTTTTCGGGCGACATTCCTGCCAAATTAAGCCCTGCTTCACTGTAAGACATCAGAAAAAAAAACAATACATTGGCGGCAATGTGTACCCATACTTCGTAGGAGTTCTCTTTTTTAAACAAGGCAAAAAAAGCTGTCAGAAAAGGAAAACAGTACAGGTATGCTTCTGTGTGGCCGTCTAATACTACCATCCCGATAAAAGCAATCGTTCCGTACATGGAAACACAGGCATAAGTACGTGCCCGTCGGAACTGCCCGAGGTGGTTGAGCCACCATATCGGCAGGAAGAAAGACGCACACAGCAGCATGAAACCTGCAAAAACGAAGTCGCCGACAAGCAAAGCAACCAGCGTATTGACCAGCAATATGGGAATACCAACAGCGCCCACCTGATTGACGAGCGCCACAGTGTCGCTACCAATGTCTTGTGTTGGCTGCCAACGATAGTAACCTATGGTAGAGAGTTGATTCCAGATAGACCTGAACACTGCTGATGAATTTTGTAGGAAACGTTTACAGGCACGTGCTTATTGCAATATAAGCGCTTAATGATGGCTTTACAAGCGAAAATTACAATTTTGTGTAAATAAACTTGTGCTAAATGATGCTGCTGACGCGGTTTGCTCCTACGCCGAGCGGTTTCCTCCATTTGGGTAATGCTTTTTCGTTTATCATTACTTGGCTGCTGGCGCGTTTGCAAGGCGGAAGTATTTTGTTACGTATTGACGATTTAGATAACGAACGGTTTCGCCCCGAATATTTGGAAGATATTTTTTACAGTATAGACTGGCTTGGCTTAGACTATGACCTTGGCCCCTGTGGTGTGGCAGACTTTCACGCGGCATGGAGCCAGCATAGCCGCATGGATTTATACAGGCAGCTATTGCACGAGCTGCAACCCCACCTGTTTGCCTGTGTCTGTTCGCGCAAAACTTGGCAGGAAGCCAGCACCGACGGCCAATACCCGGGCACTTGCCTTGCCAAAAAATTGCCTTTGACAACCACTGATGTTGTTTGGCGGCTTGTAACACCCGACAATCAGTTGATTAGCTTTTGTGAGGCAGGGCAAATACAACCCGTGCAAGCATCTCCCTACGAATGGATGCGCCATCCGGTATTGCGGCGTAAAGACAGATTGCCAGCCTACCAAGTAGCTTCTGTGGCAGACGATTGCTATTTTGGCGTAAATCTGGTAGTGCGCGGTGCAGACCTGTTCGCCTCAACGGTAGTGCAGTGCTATATAGCCGAGTGCATTGGCGATGCTCGTTTTCGGCAGATTGTATTTTTTCATCACCCCTTGTTGAAAGATGCGAACGGAGAGAAGTTGTCAAAGTCGGCAGGCAGTACGGCCTTAAAAACCATTGCTTCCACAGAAAAAAGCCCTGCAAAAGTCTATGAGATACTTTCGGCTGCTTTGTTACCCGCAGAAACTCCTGCGCGCTCGGCACGGGAGTTGTTAGAGCGGGTTTCTGTTGATAAAATCCTGAAAATCAGCAATTTTTGAGTATATTGTACATTGTTATCGCGCAGAAAAACAAATTTGTTATTCCCGATACAATATACTACCTTCACACACGTTTATTTTTTTGGTGTTCACTTTTATCCTCTGTTTACGTATGTTACACTCGCTTACCGAGGCGCTCATTGAGACCGTTGTGCTCATTGATTCCTCTGATACCGATTGGGATTGGTTTTATCTAACAGATTAACTTATGCAGACATCGGTAGAATCGTTTTGAAGCGCCCGCATTTCAGGTATGAAACGGGCGCTTCTGTGTTTCATAGGTTTAACAGACTTTTTGGCAGGGCTAAACATTTTTGGAACAATTAATGTTTATACAATAATAGTTTTCACTTAAAAAGAAATGATGTCAAACATGAAACACACATTTTTAACAGGCATTTTTGCCTTGGCAGCTTTGGTTCTGGCAGCTTTTGTTGCGCCTAAAGAAACTTATAAAATCAACACAAGCGCTTCTACCATTGGCTGGGTAGGCAAGAAAGTAACCGGTCAGCACAATGGCACTGTGAAAGTGGCCGGCGGTACTTTGGAAGTAACCAATGGCAAAATTACAGGCGGCGAGTTCTCTATTGACATGAACTCTATCGTTTGTGAAGACTTGAAAGATGCAGCCACCAACGCCAAACTGATTGGCCACCTGAAAAGTGATGACTTCTTTTCAGTAGCTAACCACCCGACCGCTACTTTTAAAATTAAACATGCTAATCCGGGGGCGGTAAAAGACGGCAAGCAGATGTACCGAATTGCCGGCAACCTGACAATCAAAGGCATCACCAAGCACGTAGAGTTTGATGCAGAAACCAAAACCGAAGGCAACAAAATGATGGCTATGGCAGCCTTCAAAATTGACCGCTCTAAGTGGGACATCAAGTTTGGTTCCGGTTCTTTTATAGATGACATCGGCGACAAGATGATTTACGATGACATTGAGCTGACATTGAACGCAGTGTTTGAAAAATAATCTGACCCGTTAGTTTGTTAAAGTTGATTGATTGATGATTCAACGCCTGCCCAATCAAGGTAGGCGTTTTTTGGGGTTGATTAATCATTCCGGCTGGTTTTGGTGTCATGGTCGGGCAGTGCCGTAAAGAATTCGGGCAGTCGGCGCAAGTAGTTTTTTATTCTTTTGATAAGGGCGCTGCTTACGGAGCCATCTCTGAAAAGCGAGCGCGCAGATGTCCATGCTACTGCCTCCGAGTGGCGCACATATACAATTTTGCCGTGTTTCATCAGGTCAAAAGCCATGCGCCCGTCTTCGCCTACAATGCGGCGGGTATCGTAGCCGATAGCAAGTGCAGGGGCTTTTTTGAATGCCATTGCTGCGCCCGGTGCATTTAAAAATGGCCGTTTAATGTTTTTGAGTTCCACAGGAATCCATTTGAGCCATTCATAGAGCTGATACTGCCAACGGGGAGCAACCTCATCGCCCCAGAAAGCATATCGCCCAAAGGCACAACTCACCGAAGGCTGGGCGAGGTGTTTCATCAGTGCTGACAAATAGTTTACCGGATACAGGCAATCGGCATCGGCAGAGAAAACATATTCACCTTTGGCAGAAAGCAAGCCCCTTTGACGCGCCGCCCCTACGCTTTGTATGGTTTCCAGTACAGAGGTAACATGCAGGCGGTCGAGAATTGCCTGTGTGCGGTCTGTTGAGTTGTTGTTTGCCACAATAATTTCCAACGGAAAATCGGTTTGCAAATGCGACAGGGAATCTATGCAAGGCAACAGATTAGCTTCTTCGTTATAGGCAGGTATCACGATGGAAACCAGCGGTTTATCGCTTATGATTTTATCTAAACGGCTGTTGATGGCTGCTATTTTCTCCTCTTCGGAAATATGCCTGTCGGCATGGTATTGCAACAGTTGCGTTACCCATTTCGGATTGCTGAAGCTAAACATAGGCATAAGGTGTTGATTGCTTTGATTGTCAGTAGTTTATTGCATTGTTACGTGGCTTGCGGCTGCCATACGAACAGTCTTTCTAATATGGTATTTCGGCTGAGTCGGTAAAATAAAATCGGCAGCCCGATGCCTCCGACAACCGCCAGCGCCAGCAACAACAAGGCATGGTCTATTCCTAACAGCCGATAGCCTGCAATCCGAATGCCTGACACTACCAAAAAGTGCATAACGTAGATGTAGAGCGAATGGCTGCCCACATAGCGCAACCAATCGGCCACTTGCTGATGTGCCAACAGAAAGGCAATTTGTAAAATCAGGGCTTCTCCGAATATGGAGACTGCCAGATAAACCAAGCGCCCCTTCAAGTCCATGGCTGAGTGCGCCGGCACGCCCATGTAGTAGGCCAGCCAAATGGTTTGAGCAACCAGCACAGTTGGCAGCAGTACGGCGGTAACTTTCGGCGAAGCAATGCGCCTTGCGTTTTCATCATCTAACAGGTAAGGCGCCAAAGCATCGCCAATGGCAAAGTAAAGCCCAAAGAAGAAAATATCTGCCAACGAAAACAGGGGCGTATTTACAAAAGCGCCGGCCAAAAACAGCAGCAGCCCGATGCCTGTCATCGTTCGGCGATTCCATTTTCCGTATTGCAGTGCAAGGGCATACAGCAGGTTAATGGCAAAAAGTGCATACAAAAACCAGAACTGCATCAGCGCGCGCGGATTGTACAGAATGTCCAAAAATGCAGCCCAACTCATCGGATAGTTGGTATAAGGGGCAGCCGCTATTTGTACACCGACCTGAATGGCAGCCCAGACAAAGTAGGGGTAAAGTATGGTTTCCCATTTGTAGCGGATAAACAAGCCCATGCCGCGTTTGTGAAAGCTGCTGCGTACAAACATACCCGCCACAATAAAAAACATCGGCATACGTAGGTTGTAAACGCTTTCTTGCAGTATGTACGACCAATAAGGCAAATCCGTGCCGATGCTCATATGCGCAATGCCCTCATAGGCATGACGATATACTACCATAATAATGGCGATGCCGCGCGCATAATCAATCCATCCCAAACGATTTGCCTGACTCATGAATGTTTATTTTAAATGTTTGATGGTCAATCTGTTACCGGTGGCTTAACGGAGTTGTCGGGTGATGGCCGAACGTAAACCTCTATGTATGACACCTGCGATTGTCGCGGCCCCGGGAAACTGTCTATGCGCACATAATGCTGCTGCAAACAGCGACGTACTGCCCAAGGGTAGAAGTTGTTCAGTTTCGGGATAGCCTCAAACAATGCGATGTCATATTGTTGTTGCTGAATTTTGCGGCAGTATTCATCTACTTGTTTGTTAAACATTCCCACTCCCAGATGATGCCATAAAGGAACATTTTTTTCGGGCTCATAGGGCATTTCGTAGGCCAGCGGTGTGAGTTCGGTCATATTCAGCACGCGCAGCCGTTTGTTTTTTTCCTGCACCATTGGCAGTTGCATCAGGCGGTTAATGCCTGCAATGGTAGAGGGGTGCATTTTCATTTTTTCAAACGAACGGTAGCCTTTTACTACCTGCCATTCTGCAGCAGCTTTGCCCAGCGAATCTTCCATCGGGTCGGGTACGATGTAGGTGTTTCGCGATATGATGTTCTCCGTGTAGCCTGCGGCGGGTTTCTTTTGCGGCAGATATGCCAACACTTTATCGCCCACCTGCCGCCAGTAATAGTTGCCCCAAAAGAGTGTTACCATCAGTGTTGCTGTTGCAAACGGCACAAAACGGTTGAGGTATGTGCCGATATTCAGGTAAGTAAAGGCAAAAGCAAGGGCAAAGCTGTGGAAAAAAATGTGATTGTCGGGCGGAACATAGCTTGTTACCTGAAACAATACAGCCTCTACCAAAATACCCGCCGTGAGCAATACGGATACCATAAACGGCTGATTGAAAAATACTTCTTTCCATTTGGGAGCTTCTATGAAGCGGTTTATCAGTATCAGCAAAACGGCAAGCAGGTAGAACTTTTCCCACTTGGCGCCCATCATAAACTCATTGATGAAGTCGGGGAGTGCAACCCGCGAGTAGTGCGGCAATTGCCCATAGTTAAACCAGTAAGTAAATCCGCTGTTGTAAAAAGGCAGAATGAACAGGCAGGCAATGCCTACGTAGAACACCAAAAAGAAAAACAGCGAGCCGATTTGACGGTTGGCAATGCTGTGGTACAACAGCAGCGCAAGGGCTATGAGCAGCCCCATTGCGCCGGCATCTTGCTTGGTGAAAAAAGACAGGAACAGAAAAAACGCTGCCCCAGCCAAATTGGCAAAAGAGGGCTGTTTCAGCATGTGCCGCAACAGGAAATAAAGCCCGGCCAACTGAAAAACAATGACCGAATGGTTATACCAAGGCCAGAAATTGAGCAACATGTACGACAAACAGAAGGTTAGCACTGCCAGAAAGCGCACCTGAGGCCTGATGTCCAGCGTATGGAGTATGCCGCGAAAAATCAGCCCCGATGCGATGTTGATAAACACCTGCGCCTTGATGAGTGAGGTCATAAACGGGCCGAAAAGGAAAAAGAACAATGTAGGTATCAGCCAATAGCCAAAACCCAACGGCAAGCCAAAGTCGCGGTAGGGAATTTGCCCCTGATAGAGGCGGTATGCGCCTTCCCATGAAAGAAAGATATTGATGCGGTAGTTGTAGTCAAACAAAAGCGGAACGGTTGCTACGGCTACTATGAGCAACAGCTCAAACACCATGAAAGTGCGCGATATGAGCAAAGGCTTATTCATGTGTCGGTTTTAATTTTTGAAACAAGAAAGCAAATGACTGCTTGTAAATGTTGAATGTTTTCATTGCAACCCCCGCAATGCGTATGGGTACGTATTTGCGCAGCGTCGCATAAGCAAAACCGCAGCCTACCGACATCCCGACGAACAGCCCCATGGCAGCACCCGTTCTGCCCGCAAGGGAAAGTAAAGTCAGTTCTGCGGCAATACAGCAAGCGGCAATCAGCAGGTTGATGTAAAAGTTCAGGTGCGGTTTCCCGATAGCATCCATCGTATTGCCGAATTGCCGCATGAAGGGTAGTAATAAGCCCGTAGCCAGCATCCACTGCAAAATCGGGGCGGCTTCGGTGTACTGCGCGCCGGCCACTATTCGCAGCACCGGTTCGGGCAGCAAGATAATCAGCAGCGAAACAGGCAGCAGAAATACCCAATTGGCAGCTACCGACCACTCAAACAAGTTGGCTACACTTTCTTTACCTTCTTCTGCCATTGCGCGCACCGTTTTTGGGAAAGAAATTTCCGCTACTGCGCTTGCGGGCAGGTCTGTCAGATTGGTGATGCGCCCTGAAACGCTGTAAAGGGCTGTGCCTGCCGTGCCTGCCATGTTAGCTACCAAATAGCGGTCGGCACTGCGGGCTATATCGGAGAGGATGGCTGTTCCGGCCACAAAGCGCCCAAAACGCAGGATTTTTCCTGCCCATCCGAACAAGGCATCGGCAGAGAGCGGTAAAATCAGCGGTCGTGCAAGCCGCCACGCCGTAATGGCCGAAGCGGTTACACCCACCGATTGCACAAGCGCAAGGTCTGCAACAGTAACGGCATAGCCGGATAGAAAAAGCCCTGAAACGCTTATCATAATGATACCGTGCCTTGTGAGTTGCACCCAAAAGATGGACTTAAAATCGGCAGCCGCAAGCAGTTGTATTTCAAAGTGATGTGCCGCTACCAGCATGATTAAAGCCGGGCAATAGAACAACAGCATCTCCATTGTTTCTTGCGGTAAAGCCGTATGAACAACATACAAGCCGACAATGAGCAGGACAGCCACTCCCGTAAGTGCGGCATTGAGCATTAGCGAGGCAGACTGTATCTGTTGCCGATGTGTTTCCTGATTGTGCGTCAGCGTAATGGTGGCATTTTTCAGCAGTGCTATTTTGAAAAGCTCAAATATGGTGGCAGTTATCATCAGCAGGTCATAAAGCCCTTGGGCTTCTTTGCTGAGCATCCTGACCAGCAACAAAAAAGTAGTGATTGTACAGGCAGAAACACTCAGGCGCTGCATGAGCGCAAACAAACCTGATTTGAGCCAATAAGACCCGCTGATTTTTTCCCGCCAACGGTGGAAAAAAGCCGTCATTACTTCACCTGTTCAATCGGGATACCGATTAGTTTTTCCAAATCGTATTTAGCTATAAAATACTCTCTTTCAGAGGTCAGGCGCGCAATCTGTGCATTTTTATAGATGCGGGTGGCTGTTTCGTATTCTTCCAGCGTTCTTTCGCCATTTTTGAATTGTTGCTCTAAGCTCAGGTATTTCACGTATGCGTCTTCGGCTATTTCCTGCTGGAATCGGAAAAGTTCGCGTGCGGTGTAGTAAATCTGGTACTTGGTTAAGGCATCGGCGCGAATTTGCAGTTTCAGCAGGTTGTAGTCTTGTGCCGCTATCTCCCTGTCCTTTTTGGCAATTTTTACACCGTTACTTATGCGGCCAAAGAAGTCAAAAGTGATAGCTACACCGAAGTTGTAGCGGGGAAAGAAAATGTTGCCTTGCTGGTCTTTGTTGGTGCCAAAGGTTTGGCCAATGTTGAACTCGTTGAGGTTGCCCGCAGCATTGAAAGCGGAAAGCCACATCGACCTTGCCATTTTTACCTGCAAGTTGGCTCTATCGGCGTTCAGTTCGCTGCGTCTGATTTGCGGGTTGTTTTGCCATGCCAGAAATACTATCTTTTCCTTAATACCGGTTGTGTCGGAAATGGCAGGTAAGATGATTTTTTCGTAATTGATACGATTGTTCGTTTGTGCTACCATAAGGTGCGAGCCTGTCAGCAGGAAAAGCAGCAGGCAAAAGGTGCGTGTTCTCATAGGATATTGTTTGTGAAAGTAAGTTTATTCATCAGTGAAGCAAGGATTTTATACGGGCTTTTCCAATAATCGGAGTTGCGCCGTTATGGGCATCAATATAAGGAAAAAAATATTGTCGCTCAATTGCGCAATTTGCCCCAATGCACCGCTGAAAAGCACGGCTATGGAGGCTGCATATAAGGCACGTGTCAGTTTTTTACGGCTGTGGAACATATTCCAAACGGCAAACAGCATGATGGCTAAATAACTCAAACATTGAATCAGCAGCCCTATCCATCCGGTTTCCAGTACAGTCCGCATATAACCGCTGTCGGGGGGGAAACCTGCCAGCGGATGATGAGGCTGGGTTTGTTCGCCTAATTCCCCTGTTGTGCCAATGCCTCCGCCAATAGGATGCGACCACATGTAGGGCTGTGCCCGCTTGCGGTTAAAATCGCGGACGTTCATAGAGGCGTCTTTAGAAGGGTGAAATACTGAACGGATGCGGTTCAGTGTGGGGTTGTAAACAGGGGCAAAAAGAATGAACAACAGTAACAGGCCGCCTGCTGTCATAATGGGAATGGCCGCCTTATGATGCAGGTTCAGCAAAAAAAGCATCACCAAGCCGGCAAAAAAGACCGCGTAGGCAGTTCGGGTGCCGGAGTAAGAAGCTCCCAGTGCAAAAAATATCACCATAATGCCGAGCACAACTTTGGTTCGCACGCGAAAAGGCGCCAGCATAAGCCCTGTACAAAAAATACCGGCCATTGCCATCAAAATACCGAAAGTCGCCGGGTCGGACAAAGAAGAAAATATTCTGAATTTGCCGTCCACAAAAACAAGCCCCATAGACTTGGGGTTAGAAATCAGCAAATTGTACTCAAAAGCGGGCAGCCCGAACCATTCACAATAGCAGCCATAGAGGCAAACGGCAAAAGTCATCCAAAGAATAATGACCAAGAGTTGCTTCAGGCGTTGAAAAGATTGTACTTCATGCAGCACGACTGCTTGAAACAAAAAGAAACTAAGTGTTTTTCTAAAACCAATCCAATAACCCTCATGGCTTTCTAAGTCGGGGTTCAGTACCTGTAAGGTGGTGTAGGCCAGCACAATGCCCAGCGAAACGGTAACAGGATTCCAGAATTTAAATCGGCTTCTGTCGGCATTGCTTACAAACATGCTGATAGCCATCAGCACAACTAATAAGTCGTTAATAATGCCAAACGGAATGGCAAGACCTGTCAATCGGGTAATAACCGGGCCGGCATACATCAACATAAATCCGCAGGCAATGGCAAACATGCGATAGCGCAATATGAGCAGCAGGACTATTAACCCCGCCGGAAAGGCACTCAGCGCAACGATATTGGTGAAACCTAACTGCTGTACGGCTACGGCAAACACTAAGATAATCAATACCATGCCTGTAATGCCCAGCCAGTTGGCGAGCCGCTCCTGCCATATCAGCCGCCTCATGTACGTACCGAAGGCTGTTAAGGAGTTCGCTATATATGATGCCGGATGTGCCATGGTTACAAAAACATGATTTTAATGAAAGCATAGACCATCATTGCCATAATGGCAAGCATGGATACGACCATGCTCACCGTCTCTGACGGCTTGGGGCTGTCTGTTTCGTGGTTTTGCATGCCTTCAACAGGTTTACAGATGCATATTTTCCGGATTGACTCTGTTGAGTACGCCCCCCATGAAAATGCCGTTGGGCTTTTTGAGGCGTTCTATGTTTGCGCGGTCGGTGCGGTCGAGCGTATGGTAAGATGCGCCTATGCAAATAATGCGTTCGGCCACCGGTGCAAGTTCCATTGCATCGGAGTGCTGTGCCATATCGGCAGACTCTATCAGGATATAGTCATACAATTGGCTGCAATACTTGATAAACCGTTGCAATGCGGCAAGTTGGATGGTCTCCACCGGCGAGCAATTGCTCTTGTTGCATCCGATAACCTGAATAGGGCCGACGTATGTGCTTTGTGCGTCTGAGGCGAGGTAGCTGCCGGTTTCCAATATTTTTTCAATTTTGTTTTTGGCAGTATATGCTTCCGTAAGCGCATTATCGGAAAAATTGAGGTCTAACAGCAGCACCTTTCTGCCCGACTTTACCAATGCGTTTGCCAATGAACGGATAACCATTGTTTTGCCGTCGCCTTTTCGGAAGCTGGTAAAAAGAATAACTTTTTTCCCCGATGTGTCTAACTCATGACGCAACAGGCGGATATTCTCTCTGAAAAGTTGCAATACATGGGCATTATTGGCTTTTGTGCTGCCAAAGCTAAACCCGGAAGTAAGTACAACTTTGGGTGGCGTTGCTTCTTTGGAAACGGTCGGAGCAATGGTTACTGCTTCTTCGGCAGAGTTTTTCCGGCTGATTTCGGGCAATACGGCAAGCAGCGGTATTTTGGTCTGTTGGCTGAAAATCGTAGGCGTACGCATACTGTTGTCTAAAAACTCCAACAAGAATATGACCATAACGGCAAGCATGAGCGCACCGGCACCGGCTATCAGCGTTATCAGGATGCGTTTCATGCGTTGCGACTCCTGTGCGGGTTGGCCTGCAATTACTTGCTTAATGCCGCTCATCATATTTTTGCTTTCCAACACTTTGTTGTATCGCTGCAATACTTCTTCATATTCTTTGCTGGCAAGGTCGAGGTTTTCTTGCAACAGTTTAATGCGCGCGCCTTTTTGTGCAAAGGTAGATTTGCTGCCTGCCACTGCTCTCAGTCGCATACGCAAGTTTTCTAATGTTTGCGTGCTTGTCGCAATCTGGGTTTTGTATTCGCTGCGGAGGTCGTAGGCTTCCTCCAAGCGCGCCGCAATATTTAGCCCACCGCCACCCACAACGCCCATTCGGCTCAGTTCAGTATTGATGAGCACAATAGAGTCTAATATTGCCTGATTGCTTGGGTTGCGTTTGCGCCGTTGTTCCAGCATCAGCAGCGCCTGATTAAGTCTGCGTACCGAAAGATTGCCGGCAGAGATAGAAGACGCATTGCCTTTTTTCTCTTCTTCCAATTTCGCTATTTTGGCCTCTACGTCGGCAAGTGCCAGTTCTGCGCGGCGTATTTTTGCTTCTTCGTCGGTAATTTTTTCTTCCAAGCTGCTGATTTGTTTGAGTGCCGCATCGCCTTCTATATCTACATCCAGCAGGTTAGCCGCATGTTGGTACTGTTTATATTCTTCCAGCGCCTGTTCTTTAGCCCATTGTTTAGCTTTCAGCAAACTGTCCAAACGCTCTACGGTTTCTGATGCCTGTACGATATTGAGGCTGTTGTTGTAGCGGGCAAACTCCTCAAAAATCGTATTGACAATATAGGCCGACAGTTGGGGGTGGTCGGTAGTGGCTGATATGGTCAGGTAGTCCGTAAATCCGTTGCGGGCTACATAGTAGGCCTCGCGCAGCGATTTTTCGGAGTAACCGTATGCTTTCAGCACCCTGAACAAATCTTTATCTTCTTCCTTGTTCAGGTCGAGCATTTCCATATTGCGCAGTTTGGCCTTAAACGCCGAGAGGTATTTCAACTTTTCTTTTTCACTCAGCAACGGTTCACCCTTACTGTTCAGCGGCTGTCTGAACGGCTCTTTTTCCGATAAGTCGTGAATCATCAAGCGGTATGCTACCTGATTGACCACAATAGGCGAATTGATATTCTCTATCAAGTTGTTGAATTTGATATCGGTTTCATAGAATCCTCCAACCCTGTCGTCGGGGTCAAGCTGGTTCGTAACCGTAAACCCTGTGGCTATTTTAGTAACCGACTGATACAAATTGTCGTATCGTGCGGCCAACAGGTAGGCAACGGCCATTGCAACTACCATGATTAATAGAAGCCAAAACTTCTTTTTGTACAGGGCGCGGAAAATCAGGTAGAGTTCCATAGGATAAATACAATTTTTTATTGAATAAGTGAATATTTGCAACATTTGTAGCAAATATTACTTTGTTGCTTCAAATGTAATAAAATAACTAATATTATCAAGAAAAATACTGAAAAAAAGATTCATTGGCTAAAGCAAGCATGGCTTTATCACCCTTTGTATCGCCATACGCATAAATATAATCATATTCGGAGAGTTTAAAGGCTTGTTTGATGCGTGTAGCTTTTTCTTCTCCATTGCAATTTTTTGATGCAAGTTTTCCATTTATAAATCCGTTTTTTACAGATAAAATGGTAGCAATCACGCGAATCCCTTCCAGATTTGCCCAAGGCTTAATCCAGTTTTCAGCCGAAGCGCTGACAATAACTACGGTGTGTTGTTGTTGCAGGTGGTAATAAATTCGCTCGCGCGCCGTTGGCCGAATTAACCGTGGAATGCGCTCCAAGCTGTATTTGGTTGCCAGTTGCTCAAATTCGGCAAAAGGCATTCCGCCAAAAAATGCTGTCAGAAAATACTCTTTGGCCGCTGTGGCAGAAATCAATCCCGCCTTGTGTGCGGCAAGCATGGGCGCAAGCCGCAGCATGGTTTTGAAAAAAAACAAATTGCCCCGTGCGTAGCGGGCGAAATCGAACAGGGTATCCTTTCGGGTAATTGTACCATCAAAATCGAACAGGGCAAGCACCTTGCCGCCCGTACTTCCCCTGATTTCGGGGGTATTGACTTCCATACAATCGTTTGTTTGTCGTTATAGTTGTCAAGGTCGGAATTTTTTTAGAAAACAAGGTACAGCCTATCTGTTTTTACCTTGTTATCTTGCCACTCGAACTACTCTGACTTACTTGCTTATGACAGCTTTTTTCTGGGTTTGCCTGTTGCTGATTGTTTATACATACATTGGTTACGGCATCTTACTATGGTTATTGATACAAGTTAAAAGGCTTTTTGCACCGCCAAGGCTTACCCCTGCACTACCTGACGAACAATTGCCTTTTGTCAGTTTTATAGTGGCTGCCTACAACGAGCAGGACTACATTGTTGCCAAGGCTAACAACACGCTATCGCTCGATTACCCGCCCGAGAAGTTGCAAATTATTTTTATTACCGACGGCTCAACGGATGCTACACCTTCGCTTTTGCAGGCTTTTGCCGACCGTATTACCTGCCTTCATCAGCCCGGGCGTGCCGGTAAAATAGCGGCTGTTCATCGTGCCATGCAGTTTGCCGTCGGTGAGATATGTGTATTTACTGATGCCAACACCATGCTGAATAAAGAAGCGCTGCGCGAAATTGTAAAGCATTATCAACACGCCGATGTAGGGGCGGTGGCAGGCGAAAAAAGGGTTGCTTCTGCCGACAATGCCACTGCGGGAGAGGGGATTTACTGGAAATATGAAAGTTTTCTGAAACGGTTGGATTACGAACTTTTCAGCGTGGTAGGTGCGGCAGGCGAACTGTTTTCCATTCGTCGGGCTTTGTACATGTCTGTGCCTGCCAATACCCTGCTCGATGACTTTATGATTTCTCTTCGCATAGCTGCCCGCGGATATCGCGTGGCTTATGCACCGGAGGCTTATGCTCTGGAAACGGCCTCTGCCAATATTAATGAAGAGATGAAGCGTAAAATCCGCATCAGTGCGGGCGGGATTCAATCCATCATATGGCTATTGCCGCTGCTCAATATATTTCGCTACGGGTGGTTGAGTTTTCAATACATTTCGCATCGGGTTTTGCGCTGGTCGCTGACACCGCTGGCGCTGTTGCTCATCCTTCCGCTCAATGTCATGCTTTGGCAGCAAGGTGTTGTTTACCAAATATTACTGGTCGGTCAGGTTATTTTTTACACGGCCGCAGCAACAGGCTGGCTGCTGGCAACCCGACGGGTGAAGGTAAAAGCCTTTTTTATTCCCTTCTATTTCGCCATGATGAACTACTGCGTATTTCTTGGATTCCTGCGCTATTTGAAGGGAAGCCAGTCGGTTTTGTGGGAGAAAGCCAAGCGCGGCTAGCTGTTTTGTACTTTTATTGTCTTTTACAAATACTTTTTTGTGTTTCAAATTAAAGAAGTATAATTTTTTATTTGAAATTTTATATTTAATGCAATATAATTGTATGTTTGTCGTTGTAAAGTAAAATGACAACGCCGTTGAGGTATGATAGCCCATAGGTAAAAACTACTAACAAATGCAGCAACCCGTTTGGTATGAATTCAAATTCTCTTTCTCATGACAACAATCGCTTTAAATCAAACAATGACAAAAAGAGGAATGATTGTATGGAAGATGTTGCTGCTTGCAGTCATCTTCATCGGGCAGTTATTTCCTGCATTAGCGCAGCGTTTGCAGGAACGACGCACCACAAGCGGTATCGGCTACATGGAGTTTCTACCGCCTGACTACGCCACCAGTGGTAAAAGGCATCCCTTGATGATTTTTTTACACGGTATAGGCGAACGCGGTAACGGCACGACCGACTTACGCAGAGTAGTTATGTGGAATACGCCCATCCAGATGGCAGATGGCGGCAATAACATGACTTTTACCGTTAATGGACAACAGTTTTCCTACATTATTCTAGCTCCTCAGCTAACATCCAATTACGGCAGTTGGCCTGCTTCTTACATAGACCAAGTAGTGGAACACGCCAAGGCGACTTATCGGGTAGATGAGTCGCGTATCTATATTACCGGCCTGAGCCTTGGCGGCGGCGGTACATGGGACTATGCGGCTGCCTATCCTCAAAAAGTAGCGGCCATCGTTCCTATTTGCGGCGCTTCATGGCCCAACACCACGAAGGTAAACGCTTTGGCAACCAATAATATTCCCATATGGGCAACCCATGGCACGGCTGACGGTATTGTTGGCGTAGGTTCTACAACAGGTTGGGTGAGCAGCCTTAACAACCATCCGACACCTCCCACGCCTCGCCCTCGCATGACACTCTACGAGGGTGGCGACCACTATATCTGGGATAAAACCTACAATTTAGACCCTGCAATCGTAGACCCCGGTGTCCGCGACATCAATATCTATGAGTGGATGTTGCGTTACAGCAAAGACGGCGTTACGGCAAATGCCGGCCCCGACCTGACACTCACTGCACCTGTAACAAGTGTGCGACTGAACGGCTCGGCAAGTGCTCAGGGTACACAAATTGCCTCTATCCAATGGACGCAAGTAAGCGGCAGCCCTGCAATCACTATTCAACAAGGCAATACGGCCACCCCAACGCTGTTAAACGTTCCCATCGGTACATATACTTTTCGCATGACAGTTACGGGCGCTAATGGCAAAACTGCTACCGACGATGTAATAGTAAAAGTAGAACGGCTCAACTTATTACCCGTAGCCAATCCGGGCGCCAACCAGAGCATTACGTTGCCTGCAACACAGGTTGTATTTGACGGCAGACAGTCTTCCGACCCTGACGGCAGCATTACATCCTACCGATGGGAGCAGGTAGGCATCGGCAACAATTCGGAGGCCGTATTGATTAACTTCACGGGCAGCAGCCAGCAGGGATTGCCATGGAACAACACACCATCGGCGACCAATAGCGGAGCAGTGATAAACAACCTGCGCACGCAAGGCGGTCAGAGTTCACCGATAAATATCACGCTTCAATCCAATTGGGGAGGGAGCAATGAATTTGGTTCTACGGCCAACAACACGGGCGTAGTGCCTGACAACGTGATGCGTTCCTGCTTTTGGT